>QMLL01000091.1 GCA_003646715.1 Deltaproteobacteria bacterium | reverse complement strand
TCACCGGGAGCCAGATCAATGGAAGCCGGTACAAGTACCAGCTTGGCCGTCACCGTGCCGGACTTGACCAGATCATTTAACCTGATTGGTGAGGTGTAAATCGTCTGCACCTTTTTAAGAACAGCTTTACCGCCAACAATTTTCACCGAGGGCGGCATAATTAGCGCTGAGACCAGCCGCTTCCCCGGCGGAAGTTTGCCCACCCATTGAGCCTGTATCGGCACCTCCTTGGTTATAACTATGTCCAGGATTACCGTAACAGAACCAGGCCTGACCTTCACCAGAGTCAAGCCAGGTGGAATAGAGATGCTTTCCTTGGTTACAGGAAAGGTGTTCGCCCCTTCGGCAGCTGTGGAAAGATCCACTCTCACCACCACCTGTTCAGGCCTAAGCCCTCGGACAAGCCTGCTCGGCCCTGTTATTTCAAGCTTAACCTCGTTTGTGGAAGTATCCAGAATCTCGTATTTTTGTGGCCTGTTAATATATTCAACAGGGACACTTATCGCTATAAGAGTATCCCTGGAACGGGTAAAACCGTACCATACTCCTATCGTAATGGTCAAAAACACCGAAAAAACAAGAGCCTGTGAAACAATCTTTCGCCAAGGCCTCTTAGATGGGGTTTCAAGACCAAGATGATTCATAAGGACTCTCTTAAAATCCTGAGGCCTGTTGATCCACTTGATATTCCCGTTTTTTGCAACAGAGACTTCTCCTCTTTCTTCAGATACCACCACCACCAGGGCATCTGATTGTTCCACAAGGCCCAGAGCTGCTCTATGCCTTGTGCCGTAAAAGGTTGGGATATCCTGGCGCTGGGTCAGAGGCAATATGGTTGCTACCCTCTTAATCTTGTTGCCCTCAATTATGATCGCTCCATCATGCACCGGGCTTGACGTCTGAAAAATACTCACGATCATTTCCTGGCTTACCTTGCCGTCCCAATCGATACCCCCGCTCAACAACTCCGAAATATCTTCATTTCCAGGAAAAACAATCAACGCTCCTATTCCGTTTCTGGCCAGGTAATACACCGTATCGGTAATGATATCAGGGGATGTAGCCTTTTTCTTGTGACGGGGTGAACCCCAGAAAAAGCTTGATATATTGGTAACCAGGAGAGCGCTTCTGATTTCATTTCTGAATACTACAATGATGATAATCGCAGCAGCAGCAGTAATACCCTGAAGTGCCCAGCTCGTAAGGATAATCCCAGCGGAAGCTGCTAGATACTGAAGGAGCCATAAAATGGATAACCCTACGAGAATTCTCCATATATTGGTGCCCTGAAAGACCATGTAGAACCGGTATAGGACAAAGCTCACGATGCCAATGTCCACAACGTCCTTTGGGCGAAGAGATTTTAATACTTGCAGTACTTTGGGTATTACTTCCACGTCTACCCCTTCGATACCATTTCTTAGACTACCACGTCTTTTTAAACGGCATAAATATCACTCAAACAAAAAGCATAGTAATTGCCAGCTAATACGAGATCTTCACCTCGGGGTAGTGCACCACCCTCGGATGAACCTCGTTCTCTTTAAGTCACTAATCAACTTCTCAAGAATACAACTTCAATGAAGTGTAGTTCCTAGAAACCCAATCTTCTTGGAAGCCACAATTGTTGTGGAGATTGTCTAAATCTTATCGGAGTCCCTTATTCAGGGAAGTAAAGCCAGTTTTGACCGTTACGAAAGCACAGCTAATCGGTTACACTAAAACGCAGAATTTTTAACACATTCGCCTTCGGGTCCAGAATTTCCACTCTCCACGGACCTTTATCAGTTTCCCGAAGCTGTATTTTGCTATACGTTCTCCAGTAAGGAGGCCTTACTTTTAGCCTCATGGTCGTCGTTACTTCATCTTTATGTATCCACTTGTGAACCAGGTATGTTCGCTTCTTAATGTTTTTTACCGCGGTAAAGCAAATTATATGTCCATTTTCTACAGAAAACACTATCGCTTCGCGAACAGGTTCCATGTCACGAATGTCTTCGCACATAACCGCCCGTTCAATCACATAGAGGGGCTCATTTGCGGAAGGCTTCTTAACGTCTTCTGTTTTTTCCTTAACCTGTGCTGGTTTTATACTATCTTCAGCCCCCTGCGCTGGTCCATGATAAACGACCGCCACCACTAAAAACAACACAAAAACAACAACTCTTTCACACCACCTATTCACTCGAAGTCCCATTAAAATCGCTCCATGTTAACCACGCTGTGTTTGACTCTTAGCTTTTACATTGCTAGTATAACCTAAGTAAACAGAAAAATTAAATTTAATTTTTATCTAGGAGGGGCACAATGGCTAAGATCCTGGTAACTTATTACTCAAGAAGCGGTAACACACGAAAAATGGCAGAGGCAATTTTCGCGGGAGCACAGATAGACGGTACCGTAGCCGAATTAAAGAAAACTAAAGACACCACCATCGATGACATGTTTGCTGCTGACGCAATTATAATGGGAAGTCCTACCTACTTTGGAGTAATGGCTGCCGAATGCAAACAGCTCATAGATGAAAGTGTGAAATATTTCAAAAAGATGAAAGGAAAAGTTGGCGGTGCTTTTACATCCTCCGGCATGATAGGAGGCGGAAACGAGACCACGATTATGAGCATTCTGGAAGCCTGGCTAATTCACGGCATGGTTATCCCAGGTGTTTGCACCGGTAACCATTACGGGCCTGTAGCCATTGGAGAGCCCACAGAAAAGGATCTTGAAGAATGCAGAGAATATGGAAAACTAATAGCCGAATTGGCCAAAAAACTTCACGGATAAGAGTATTTATCCTATGAATCGCAAAAGTAATCTCAGGTTAGGGCTTCTTGTCTGTATCCTGATAATTTCATTTGTTCTTGCTGGGTGCAGCAGGAAGCCTTCGCATGAATTCATCAGGATCGGTGAAATAGATCCTTTAACCGGCAAACTGGCCAGGCATGGCCTTGAGATTCACGAAGGAATCCTACTTGCCATTGAGGAAACCAATTTAAAGGGTGGCATAAAAGGGAAAAATGTAGAGTTAGTTACAAGAGATGACCAGAGTCTGCCTGAAGTTGCTTACGGCCTTGTGCAGGAGCTGGTACAAAAGGAAAAAGTAGTGGCTATTACCGGCGGCTACGTGGATACTCTGGTAGCAGTAATCAGTGAAGCAGCCCGTAAAAGCGAAGTGCCTTATGTTGCCGCAGCGAGCCTTCAGGAAGAATTGACAAAAACAAAAAACCCCTATTTTTTCAGAATTTCAAAGCTAAGCGGATTTCTAAAACCAGTCGAAAGGTTTCTTGTTGAAGTTATAAAGCCCCGTAAAGTAGGGATTCTCTATGCTTCCACCCCCGGGTCCACCGAATTTGCAACAAAACTAGTTGAATTTCTTAAAATAAAAAATATACAGGTGCCTTTTCAGGAGAAATTCAGGACTGGAATTTCAGATTTTACTCCTCTGATTATTAAGATGACAAGATATGATCTGGATTTCATAATCTCCGGAGGTTTTTTGCCCGATCATCTTCTTTTAATAAGACAACTTAAACAGAATAATTATCCCCTCAAAGGCTACTTAGGACCATGGGGTATAGCATATCCTTCGTTTGTATCACAGATGAAAAAAGATGCAGAACTTCTCTGTTCCACCTGTGCATGGAACCCAGGAATAACATTGCCCGGAACAGAACAAGTATCTAGAGAGTTCGTAGAAAATTTTGAAAAGCGTTTCAATAAGACCCCCAGCACAACGAATATGCACGGTTATACCGCAGCTATGGTAATTATTGATGCTCTAAAAAGAACAAACCTTGACAACAACAATCTAAAAAACGATTTAAGAAACGCAATTTCTGCCACTGACCTGATTCTCCCGATGGAACATGTGGCTTTCGATCAAAACGGGGATCCGCTTAACTACGAACACGTAATTATACAAATTCAAAACGGCAGGTTTGTTTGCGTATATCCACCGGAACGAGCGACCGGGAAACTGGTTTATCCGATAACCGATTAAAATGAAGTCATGAAAACCTGACATCACCGATAACAGTCATGTATCTGAAATTACTCATAAGCGGCTTAGCGCTCGGATCGTTTTATGCCATAATAGCTCTGGGTTTCTCGATGATCTTTGGTGTTACCAGGGTATTCAACCTCGCTCATGGTGAACTTCTTCTTGCCGGAGGTTATGTGGCATACGTGGCATGTGAAAGGTTCGGGTTGGGCTTCTGGCCGTCGGTTCCCATATCTGTTCTTGCATTAACCCTGCTGGGAGTAATCCTGTACAGAGTTTTCCGGGTAATAAAAGAACCCCTTGAACTAAATACCATCGTGTTTACCTTCGGCCTCGTAATAGCTCTCCAGAACCTATTCCTCATCTTCTTTTCTGCCGATTATCGGATACTGACAACCCCGGAGTGGAGTACCACCATTGAAATATTTAACGTTAGCTTTACTCGCGGGCAGTTGACCATGTTTCTAACTGCCTTCATATCAGTATCTGCCCTTTACTTCCTTCTTCGACACACATTTTGGGGAAAGGCGTTGAGAGCCACAATACAGGACAGGGAAGCAGCAGGACTCCTGGGGATCGATGTCGAAAAAAATTCCATTCTTGCTTTCCTAGGCGGAATCGCCTTGGTTGGCCTTGCAGGGCCTTTTTTTGCTTCTTTCCACTATATTCACCCGACTGGCGGTATTGAAGCTACACTCATCGCAATTATAGTAACCATCGTGGCCGGGGTTGGTCACGTGAGGGCCATTATCTGGGCCGGTTGGGGTATGGGATTGTTGGAAAATCTGGTCACAACTATGTTGGGTGCGGCTTTTAGAGAAGGAGTTACTTCGCTCGTGTTGATTGCAATACTGCTCTACAAACCATGCGGACTGGCGGACAACCAATGAAAGTGATTACCCTAACACTACACCTTCATCAACGCTTTTTTCCGAAAGTCCTTACGGTAACAGGTTTTATCCTGCTTTTATTCCTTGTTCCTTTGCTCGCTATTCAGAGCAGCTTTCTCCTTCAGGTTTTATCCACTTCTTTCTTATATGCTGCTCTGTCTCTTTCCTGGAACCTCCTGGCTTACAGCGGCCATATATCCCTCGGCCACGCAGCTTTTTTTGGCTTAGGTGCCTACGGATCAGCACTTTTTGCTCTCAATTTCGACACAGATCCCTTTACAAGCATATGGGCTGGAGGTTTAGCCGGGGCCCTTCTGGCTGCTTTTAGTGGGATACTTTTCGCACGGCTGAGAGGAGCATACTTTGCCCTGGCAACGCTGGCGCTTGTAGAAATACCAAAAATGATAGCAGACAACTGGGTATCGCTGACCAGGGGCTCACTGGGACTTCTTAACATTCCACCTTTTAAACTTCCCCTGATAAATGCGAACTCAAATCTGACCATATACCTTGTAAATTTATCTTCTCTGACAATACTTTTGTTAGTAGTTGCACTGATTTTGAACAGCCGATGGGGATGGGCGTTGAGGGCGCTGAGACAGGACGAAAAAGTTTCCATGACGATAGGAATAAATTCAAACTTTTACACGTTAATAACAATAAGCGTGAGTGGCTTTGGTGCAGGAATTTGTGGTGCAATATTTGCGCATTCCATTGGCATTATTGAACCCGGAATGGTTTTCAGTCTTCATTATTCTGCTTTACCAATGGTTATGGCACTTTTCGGCGGCAGATTTAGTGTAATTGGCCCGGTGGTCGGATCTCTAGTTTTGACTTTACTGGATCAGTTTGTCTTTCAACCCATTTTCCCGGCCGGTCATCAAATACTGTACGGACTTGCGATAATGATAACAATTTTATTTATGCCGGGAGGCTTGATGGGGCTTTTGGGTGCGAGAAAACATGGCATTACTGGAAGTTGATAAAATAACTACGTACAGAGGCAGTCAAAAAGTCCTGGATTCGGTATCGTTTTCCGTTGAAGAAAAAAAGATTGTTGGAATAATTGGTCCCAATGGTGCCGGGAAAACAACTATCTTTGACGCCATCTCAGGTTTCTTCAAGCCAGGCAAAGGCAGAATCTCTTTTGAACGTATTGAAATTACTCATTTTCCACCACACAGGATTGCAAAGATGGGTTTGGGACGAACCTTTCAAATCCCCAGGCCATTTAAAGAACAGACGGTATTCGAAAACGTGCTCCTTGGCCATTTGATGTCAAGACCAAGACTAATGGACCCTGACGACGTGATAACAGAAACAAATATCATCCTGGAGAAACTAGAACTTTCTTCCAAAAAAGAAACACTGGCAGGAGAACTGACGTTGTCTGAGCAGAGAAGACTAGAAATTGCGAGAGCACTGGCCACCAATCCCAAACTGCTTTTGCTGGATGAGGTGGCGGCCGGATTGAGCCCTGCTGCAATTGATCGCTTAGTGAACCTGCTGAAACAGTTGAATTCCCAAGGTATGACCATTGTTATAATTGATCATTTCCTGAATTTGACAATTCAGCTGGCAAGCAATGTTATCGTTCTGGATAACGGCAGGAAAATAGCCGAAGGAAGACCCGACGAAGTATTGAACATGCGGATTGTACGGGATGCGTACCTGGGATAATTGGTCATAAATAGGATAGTTTCAAAAATATATCGAAAGGTCGAGCCCTGAGCAATCTGCCGGAGGCAGATGTATCGAGGGGCAGGAACAGACTGATTTTATCTTCCAAGCACATGGATTATACACAGAACACCAAGATTATTCTTAAGGTTAGTAACCTGAAAGTCTCTTACGAAGACTTTGTGGCAATCGATGGTGTATCTCTTAAGGTCAGAAAAGGGGAAATAGTAGGCCTCCTCGGTCACAACGGGGCAGGCAAAACTACCCTTCTCAAAACCATAGTTGGAATTGTACCACACACCGAAGGGTCAATAGTCCTGGGAAACGAACAGGTAGATCATCTGCCAGTTCATGAACGAGCTAGG
>QMLL01000090.1 GCA_003646715.1 Deltaproteobacteria bacterium | reverse complement strand
GGGACTGCTGATACGAGTCAGTTACAAAGGTTTCAGGTTTTATCTCATCCCAATAAACCTTATCACACATTCGTTACAGGACGTCAAATGCAAAGCAGATGAAATAGAAAGAATCATAATAAAGCATGTTTTTAAGAAGAACAAAGAAAGATTAGACATCGGAATTTTGACGTATGAAAATGACCTCATCGTGCATGAGCTTGTAGGCAGAATGCCTACGATGAAATTCACAACCTTCGACGACCTTAAAAAACTAGGGAAATACCCTGGCAGCTTTGATCTTATAATATTACCCAAAAGCATGTACGAATTTTTGTTCAACATAATTCCCGAGATTACGCCCGAAAATATTGAAAAGAAAGACCAACTTTTTCGCTATGCCTGTTATTTGAGCGGGAAAATATACGACATGCTCGAACCTGGCGGAGAATTTTTCACTACAGCAAATTGCCTCTGGCCTCGAGATGATCAGACGGTAGAGGTAAAATTCACAAATGAACTTGAATTGAAAAATTTCCTTATTTTTACGCACCTGTTTGAAACAAAATCCAAGCCTCTGCTAAAAGGTGGTTCCATCGAACTCAGGCTTCGAGACCTGTATTGGTATTTGAACGGCGCTTACGTTTACGACGAGACATTGCAGGAACTGATCGGTGACCGGTCTGTTCTTAGCCTCTCGCTGAAAGAAATAGAAAATCTCCCTTATTTAAATATCAAGATTAACGAAACCATTCTTTCCCAAAGTGAAGAGCTCTGGGATGAGATAATTCTGCCGTTTTTTACACCACTTAACCGAAAACAAGTGCTTCCGGAATATTTGAAAGAATATTTGGAAAAGAATTTGCTCAGCGACATAGAACTGCCCGGGACCATATTTTTGTTTCTAGGAGAAAAAAAGAAACCCTTTGTTAGCTTACCTTCATTGAGAAAAGAGGTGGATTCGTCCGGGTTGGCCGGTTGTAAACTCGAACTCGTTGCCCATTATCGAAACACTTTTGAATACTTATTAAATGTACTTAACAGGGTAGACGATATCCTGTCAGGGACATTCGATAAGATTTCTGAGGTACAATCATACAGGTTGAGAAGCCTGTTCGAATCAAGGAGAACTTCAAAACGTTTTAGAGCCATAGAAAAACTTCTCAAACGACGAGAAGATCTCAAACTACTCGCATACCAGTTCAACCCTGAACGTATCGAAGCCCGGGATACCCCACTCCTTGAAAACATAGAAAAAATGTCTCTTGTAGGTTTTGAGCATGAGGAGCTCCAGGAAATTCTTCTTATAGTACTCGGTCATACCACCCTGGGTAGAATTACCTTGGGGAAACTCCCCGAAAGATCCTTAAGCCAGGTGACATCCAAAGCGGGAGAATGGGGATTGATCGAAACAATCAGCGTATTTAGATTGAGCCTTCTTATGAGCGTTGCAGAAATTGCCGCTTCCCTTGGAAACACTCTCACCAAGGCTCAAATCAAAGAACTCTTCTCTCTCTACGAAGACATACTTGAAAAAATCAACGAAAAAGGGATCGATTGGGATCGATACGAAGAAGAGGTTTACAAGTCGGCCAATGCTACATTTAAGAGAGGGATAAGAGAAATCTTAAAACTTTTTAATTTGTTTGAATATTTGGACAACTGGGATGAAATTATTAAAAAGGGGCCTTTTGAGAGAGAAGTACTATCAGATTTCGACCTGCAGAAAAAGCAACAGGTAAAGAGACTTATAACTCTGGTTAAAGCTACTGAAAAACTGGAGTCCAAGTATAATTTGCTCCTGAAAGACGAAAGCGGGGGATTTCTTAGAAAAATTATTCAAACAGAATTCCATGGGACCGGGCATCTTTTCCCAAACCTCGAACCAAAGAGCGGTTTGACTCTTCTGTGGCTATCAGTAAATGCCGCCAAGGGCAAGATTGTGAACTTCAATCCCCTGATAAAATATACCTCGAGCCAGAACTACCAGGATGTAATCAAGAACTACCATAGAATTCTCAGGTCAATTCGAATAGATGAGCTGGATGATGATTTCTTCAGCGATATCCACGAAAAATTATCCGGTGAACCAGGCTTTGTTTTCGTGCTGGGAACGGGATTCCAGTTGAAATTCAACAAGAAAACCGGCGCTCTCGATATTTCTCACGTGGATATTCATAATAACCTCGCAGAGCTAAAGCAGATTGTCGAAAAGTACCAGGAATATCGTGTAAGTTCAATTCCGCTGGACCAGCTAAAAAAATTGGAAGACCTCTTCACAGCAATTCATGAATACTACATATATGCCAAAGAGCGAGATTTATCCACCCAACAGGACGTGTCTGCCACTGCCGAGTTCTTCCTCAGCAGAGAATCAGAAATAACAGTTGTGCTGGATCAATTAACCCAAATGTTCAGGGCACAGCTTCTGGTGCCCGAAGAAATCTACGATAACTTCACGCTTCTAACCGAACATTGCCCTGGGATGACGAGGTATCTTGTACCCGAACTAACCGGCTTAGCCTATACGGATAATCACCCCTCAGGTTCTTCATCAGGCAACCATTTCGTTCTCTGGTGTTTCAGAAAATTGCAGGCCCTGGTTAGAGAAGATAAAGAACTTTTCCAGGATCAAAAGGTCTTTTATCAAATAGCTCAACAGGAATTCGGTCCTTTTACGGCAGAAAATGTTGCGGCAAACCAGTTCCAGATTGATAATCTTACGAACATCGTCTCAGGGCTGAAAAAAGAGCCTTATACCCTGGAGACTCTTGCTCTATCCTTCTTGCTTACCGGAAAAAGAGTCGAACATCTAGGACAACATCTTCGAAAATTCAACATCCCGGAAGAGAAAAATCAAATTCTGAATATTCTTCTCCAACATTCTGGTCTTCTGGAGAAAATTATTTACGGGGAAGAATCCCTCGAAGAACTCCACTCCATCACAAAACACAAATCCAGTTCTCTTTTGAAGGCATTCTTCATACACGAAATCATACGCATCGCTTCCCAGAAAGAGGGGAAGCTGACTGAAGACCTCCTGGATCTCTGTTTTAGCTACTATACTCTTGCCAAGAGAGTTCTCAGCGACGCGTACACCTGGGAACAAATTGAAGAGAGATTGAATGAAAATAAGATCAGGCCCCAGCTAGTAACAAAAGATATTCCAGATGGAAAGCAGGTTGAAACCAACATTCATTCTGAGAGTGTAAACAGCCAGGTAACGGAAAAAAACCAAGTAGCTGCTTTTGAAAGGCTTTTGCGACTTGCCGGTCTTATATGGATTGATTACCTGGATATTCTTATGGCGGAGTCTGGGGTACCGGTTACATTTATTTACAGGAAAAAAGCACTGAGGAGCCTTGGGATAAAAACATTTAAAAGAGAACTTCAAAGAGGTCAAAAAATTATCGGGCTGCTGGAAAGAGAAGGCGAGCACATAAAAAACTTCATACTTACCAGTCTTTATCGCTCCAAAAACAAGTTACACTTCCACCGTTTCAAGGACCTTGCCGGATATCTTTCCCTGGATAATTGGATTAAACTTTTACTTCTCGTGATCAGGGTGTCTGAAGAATATTTCAGCAAAACAGGGGAAACCCTATGCAAAAACATCACTTTCCAGCGCTTGTACAGAAACCTGGACCTGCGTTATGAAATATTGAATGAATCCCTGAATGGCTTATCTCCCCTATGGATAATAAACAAGTGTAACATCGAAGCAATAACTGAAAACGGGATAAACGGTATCACCTTCCACCAGAACCGATTAACAGGATTTCTGGAAGTAGATTTCAAAGACCCGATCAATATTGGAAATATACTCTCAGAGATGAGTTCAATTGAGGACGTGGAAAACTTAAATTCCTACTATAAACAAAAGTTGAATTACCTGAAAAACCTTCAGTTCTTTACGAGGGACTATCAGGAACAATTGGAACAACACTTTCACAAAAAGCTTCACTTGTTAAATGATAAGCTTATCAAGTCAAGGCTGCAGGCAATGCTCAGCTCCAGTGACTTTCATATTCTGTACGGAGAATTTGAAGAATTAAACAGGTTAGGTACTGAACTCGGCTTTACCAAGGAACAATATTCCAAGATTACCTACATCTTCAACAAAAGACAAAACGAACTACGTGGCATTACCCTAAATTACTATAGAAAAGAGGTAAGGGCCATTTCTGACGACAGCCAGTTAAAGAAACTTTGGGAAAAAGTCAAATTCTTTCTTGTTGAAAACAGTGCCTATTACTCCAGGGACTTCCAGCTGGAAATAGCAAAAATCTTCGACGACAGGTTGAAAAGTATCCGGAAATCACAGAAATAATCAGCAAACCGTCAACCCGCCTTAAATCTCCATGGCTCGTAGTAAATTCGTTTTTCCCCTTACACCCACAGGAACACCCGCCGTGATCACAATTTTCTGTCCTTTCCGTCCAATACCTTTTTCAAGAACAACCTTTGCAGCTATATCAAACAAATCGTCAGTAGTCTTGAAAACCGGTACGAGTACTGGTAATACACCCCAGGAAATGTTCAGAGACCTCAAAGTACTCTCGTAAGGAGTCACAGCAATGATGGGGCACTCTGGCCTGAAACGCGATACCAGCCTCGCGGTCATTCCAGAAGCAGTGCTAGCCACTATGGCAACAGCATCAATATCCTTCGCAAGAACTGTAGCAGAATGACTGGTAGCGTCTTCGGTACTGGCTCTGGTCTCCCACAACGATTCACTACCTTTGCGGAGCCATTCCCAGAACGGAAACTCTGCTTCGCTAACATCTGCAATTCTTCCCATAAAACCTACAGAGTCAATCGGATATTCTCCTGAAGCCGTTTCTTCGGAAAGCATCAGGCAGTCTGTTCCGTCGAAAATGGCGTTGGCCACATCACATACTTCAGCTCTGGTGGGCCTTGGATTTCTGATCATTGAACGGAGCATCTGGGTTGCTGTAATTACTGGTTTACCAGCCTCATTTGCCTTCTTAATTATCATCTTTTGTAAAATGGGAACTCTTTCAAGTTCCACTTCCACCCCAAGATCACCTCTCGCAACCATAATTCCGTCTGCTTCTCCAATTATTTCATCTATGTTTTCAATAGCTTCCCTTCTCTCTATTTTGGCCACTATCGGCAAGCGCTTACCGTGTTGGTCCATGAACTTCCTAACTTTCGCGATATCGGAACGATTTCTCACAAAGGAAAGGGCCACTATATCCACACCGTTCTCCAGACCAAAAACCAGGTCTCTTTGATCTTTCTCAGTGAATGTCTCCACCGATAGCGTGCTCTTGGGGAAACTCACCCCCTGGTGAGATCCAAGAAAACCACCCACAATTGTGGTACACAGTATTCTGTCTTTGTGTTTCTCTGTTACCTGGAGTTCAATATTTCCGTCTGCCAGTAGAATAATGTCGCCAACATTGACGTCTTTGGAAAGATAAGGATAATCAATGTAAACTGTATTTGCACCCGATGCCTCGATGTCCGTAGTGAACTCGACCTTCTCTCCCCTCTCAAGGTTCACTCCCCCACCCTTTATCTCTCCTATCCTGATTTTTGGCCCCGCCAGATCCTGCAGAATGGATATACATTCCCCAGCTTTCTCTTCAACTTCACGCAAAAGCCTGATTTTCTCGAGATGTTCGGAGTGGTCTCCGTGAGAAAAATTAAGACGCGCCACATTCATACCTTTTCGGACCATCTCTAACAATATATCTCTGTCCTGCGACGACGGACCAATTGTACACACTATTTTTATACGGCGCATCAATACTTCCTTTAAAATCTTGCCTTAGTCAAATTAAGATGCTATGAGAAATAATACTTTGTTCAATAAACGCCATTACGAGCAACGGATGGAGCATAAATGAAAAGAGAAAGTATTGCTCTCCTGATTATCCTTTTTTTTCTTTGTCCCCTGTGCGTTAAAGCATCCACGCTAAAATGGGACACCTTAACAAATTTTCTCGAAAGCAGATTCCCGCCAACTTTTAAGAAGATATCACAAATAAAAGAAAAATATAAGGACCGGGTAGTTTTCAGGTTTAAGGGAAAGGCCCCGAAGCGAGGAACGGAGTACCTTGTTTTGAGCGCTGAACCCAACGTTCCTTTATACCTTCAGAGACCAGCAGGGGTAATAAGAGTTGAATCGATATTTGGAGAAGAAGCACTGGCCCAGGTAATGGCAGTACTCGGACAAAAAATCGCCGTGGGCGATAACATTGTAGTCCCCAGTGCTCCTGTCATCTATTTATATACCAATATCAAGGACAAAGACGTTTTCGAACCTTACCAGTCCTTGCGAGACAAACTGCTGGAAAAAAATTACGAGGTTGTGGAAATAAAGGGTAACAAGGTTATTCCGGCAACCGACAGATACGGAATCGTGATCCGCCTGGAAGGTGGCAAAAACTACCTTGTGTGTAAAGTACAGTCCCTTTATTCCAAGGACACCTTATTTGCCCAAACTATAAAATATCCGCAGGCAATAGCCACAGAAGCACCGGTAGGGCAAAATATTATTCTGGCGGCTCGCCAGCCAGTTGTGGTACCAACAGCTCCCACGGTTCCGGTTACCCAAGCTCCCCCAGCGACGACTCCGCAGGCCGGAACATTCAGACAGGCTCAGGTGCCTTCAAGTACAGTGTCCGACTTCAAAAAAGCAATGGCCTCCGTGGAACACAATTTTTACCGGGTGAGAGAAGACTACAAGAGATTTGTTATTTGTGAAGTTGACGGTGATCGAACTCCCGATTTTGTGTTTTTAAATGACAGGGGCATATTCCGGTATACCCTCCACGATAACCAGCTGGAATATATTGACAAATATACCTTTAACAACAACGATATCGTAGCATTGCACCTGCATACCATGGACCTGGATGGGGACGGCAAAGACGAGTTGATAGTCACTCTTGCGGAAAAGCTTATAGTTCTCGATAAAAAAGACAGTCGTCTTGTTTCTTTGATCCTCACTCACGAAGGTACCGCATATGCACCCATGGCTAACCAG
>QMLL01000089.1 GCA_003646715.1 Deltaproteobacteria bacterium | reverse complement strand
GTAAACCCTTTCTCCATGAGCATAAGATTTTACTGGGACGGAGAAAAGATAGACACGGTCATCTGTCCCCACGATTATTACATGGGTTTTGATAAAATTGTCCATGGCGGAGTCCAAACGGCCCTGATGGATGAAGCCATGGGGTGGGCTATAACCATGGAAATCGGCACTTTTGTTTTAACCAGGAAACTGTCTGTTGAATTTCTATGCCCCATGATAACCAATAAGGAATACAGGTTGATCGCAAGGGCCACAAAGCATACCAAAAGGATCTCGTATGCAGAGGGAAGAATCATTGACAAATCCACTGACAAAGTGGTGGCTGAAGCGGAAGGAACGTTCTTCCGAATGAAAGATGAGCAGGCCAGACAGGTCAACGACTATCTCATATACCAGCCCGGAGACGTGGGGTGTCTTCTTAAAAGAACCTCTGAAAAATGCGGATAATTCTATCGGAGAATAGAATTTACTCAATATGTGAGCCATATCCTTTATCAGTCATTCCGGCCGAAGCGAAGCGTAGAGCCGGAATCCAGAGATTCTTGTCTGGATGCCGGATCAAGTCCACCCTAACAAGGCTGGGATACTAATCCAATATACCAGAAATTCCAAAAATAATCCTTCCTACCGTCCTCCACCAATCAAGTTGACAAACGTTAAAATATTCACTAATTGATGCAGTGGGAATTTTTTCGTTCGATTTTCAAAGTCCCAGGATAAATCCGACAAATGTTACAAAAATTCTAAGGAGGAACAGATGGATTTTCGGCTAACAGAGGAACAGAGGATGATGAGGGAGATGGTGTACAAATGGGCTGTAACTGAACTGGGTCCTATTCAGGAGAAAATTGACGAAGAGGACTGGTTCCCTCCTGACTTTTTTAAGAAATGTGCCGAAATAGGCATTCTCGGTATTACCATGGATGAGAAATATGGAGGGCTAGGACTTGATGTTTTGACTCAGGTAATAGCCGTTGAAGAAATCAGCAAAATTTCCCCCGGCCTTGGGATGACCTACGGAGCTCATTCCAATCTTTGCGCCAACAATATTCACAGGAACGCAAGTGAGGAACTTAAAGAGAAATACTTGCCCCCGATGATACGCGGTGAGAAAATAGGGGCTCTGGCACTCACGGAGCCAAATGCAGGTTCCGATGCCATGAGTATCAGAACCAGGGCTGTAAAAAAAGGTGACAAATACATATTAAACGGAACCAAAATTTTTATTACCAATGGTCCAATAGCAGATATCTTATTAGTTTACGCCAAAACAGCCCCCGAAAAAGGCCCGAAGGGTATCAGTGCTTTCATAGTGGAAAAAGACTTCCCGGGATTTTCTGTTTCCAGAAAGCTCAAAAAGTGTGGAATGAGGGGATCACCCACAGGAGAACTTATCTTCGAAGATTGCGAGGTACCTGCAGAAAACCTGGTAGGCGAGGAAAATAAGGGGGTTGCCGTCATGACCAGCGGTCTGGATATTGAGCGAATAGTCCTTGCCGGCGGTTCCCTGGGAATGGCACAGCAGGCTCTCGAATATTCCATTCAATACGCGGTAGACAGGGAACAGTTTGGTCAATCGATTGCAAATTTTCAAATGATTCAGCAGAAACTTGCAGATATGTATGCTCGCACCGCTGCGGCCAGATTGCTCGTGTACAGGGCAGCCGAGCTTGCTCAGCGCTCACCAAGAGGAGGCAAAGGAACCGAATTGACAAAACAGGCAGCAGCAGCGATCCTTTTTGCTGCCGAGACCGCAACGTGGGTATGTAACCAGGCTGTACAGATTCACGGTGGTTATGGCTACTGCCTTGAATTCCCTGTTCAAAAGTTGTGGAGAGACGCAAAATTGTACGAAATCGGTGCCGGAACCAGCGAGATAAGAAGGCTGATTATAGCAAGAGAATTGACTCGAGAAGCCTTTGAACGAAAAGCCCAACGATAGACCGGGCATTCCCAGATGCTGTGTCATTTTGATCTTTTAAAGTGAAACTCTCTTTTGAACGCCTGAAGTGAGGAGCTTACGCTGAGTTTGGAGTTTAGTTTGAGGGCTTGGATTCCCGCCAAGCCCAGCTCGGTCGTGACTTTCGCGGGAATGACGTTTATATTATCGATCTGCGGTTTCTGCATTATCCGTTTGTCATTCCCGCGCAGGCAGGAATCCAGTATTATTCGTTGTAGTTATTATTTTCGCATGAGTTTTATTCTTTGTTGTTCCGATTATCGGGATAATAGTTAGCCATGGAAATAGATTTTAGCAGGTTGCCCGAAAGTGTAGAAATAACTGATGTAACACTCAGAGATGGGCTACAAAACGAAAACACACTAATTAATACGCAAGATAAAATCAGAATCATAAAAAAGATTGTAGAAGCCGGTGTAAATTCGCTGGAAGTAACTTCTTTCGTAAGACTAGATCTTGTGCCACAACTGGCAGATGCTGAAGAGTTATTTAAACAACTGCCGAAATATGCGGGATGTAATTATAGGGCTCTTGTCCCAAACCTGAAAGGGTACGCAAAAGCGATTAAGGCAGGGTGTAAAACAATAGTACTTTTTGTCTCCGCAACTGAAGAACATAACAGGAAAAATCTTGGTCGATCCGTAAAAGATACGCTTGCCGCATATGACCAAGTTGTAGAGAGGGCCAAAAGCAACCAGGTCCGTGTCATAGCGGCTATTTCAATGGCTTTTGAGAAAACATCCGAAAAGCTGGAGGATATTCTTGATTTTTTCAGAAATACTGGGATAAGCCATTTTATATTGTGCGACACCAGCGGAACAGCAAATCCAAGACTGGTAGCTGAGAGGCTCGCATTTGTTAAGCAGCGGTTGAATCAGGAAGATGTTGCTCTTCATTTTCATGATACCACCGGTTGCGCCATGGCAAACGTGCTTGTTTCCCTGGCCATCGGTTTTAATAAATTCGATGCAGCTATCGGCGGACTGGGAGGCTGCCCATTTGCCCAAGGAGCGGCCGGCAATATTTCTCTGGAAGACCTGGTCTGGTTTTTAGAGTCACTTAATGTTAACACTGGAATTGACATGGAGAAGCTTCTCCATGTAAACTCCATTCTTTCTGGGCTTTTACGGCGCCCTTTACAAGACAGCAAAGTTGCCCGTTATTTACGTGGCGAAAAAGGAAGTTGCTTGCAGTAGATCGTGGTTGTTGTGAACACGCATAGTACGAATTATCCAGCACTGATAAGGAGGTTACCATGGCAGAGGAGCTTATTCTCAAGGAAAGGGACGGGCAAATTGTCGTCCTTACATTAAACCGCCCCGAAGTTATGAATTCACTCAACTTTCCCTTACTTCTTGCCTTGAAGGATCAGGTAGAAGAAATTCATTTTGACAACGAAACCAGGGTGGTAATCATTACTGGAACCGGTGACAGAGCCTTCTGTGCAGGGGCGGACCTCAAAGAAAGAGCCACCATGAGTGAAACCGAAGTAAAGAAATTCATTTTCACCATACGAAACCTCTTTACTTTCATTGAAAACATGAACAAGCCCGTAATTGCAGCAGTTAACGGCATAGCTCTCGGCGGTGGAACTGAACTGGCACTTGCTTGCGACATTAGAATTGCATCCACGAAAGCTTCTATGGGTTTAACCGAGACAAGATTGGCCATTATTCCCGGAGCGGGCGGAACTCAACGCCTGCCCAGATTAATAGGTAGAGGAAAGGCCAAGGAACTCATTTTTACCGGTAGAAGAGTCGATGCAAAAGAAGCACTGGAAATTGGTCTTGTTAACAAGATATGCGAACCTGAAGACTTGATTGGCGAAGCAAAGAAGATGGCAGAAATGATATGTGAGACTGGCCCAATTGCCATTCAGCAGGCCAAGTATGCCATCAATCATGGCATCGAAACAGACATCAACACCGGCCTGGCCATCGAATCGAATGCTTACTGGATTACCATTCCCACAGAAGACAGGCTGGAAGGATTAAGGGCTTTTAAAGAAAAGAGAAAACCGGTATACAAGGGGAAGTAACAGAACGATCGTACTCCAAATATCGAACTTGTTTAAAAATACAGAATCGAGGAACATCAAATGACTGACACGAGAAGCGAAAACAGGCTGTTCTGGGAAAACGAGGAACGACTACTGGATGAGCGAATCAGCCAGGCCGTGTGGCCAGGAGGCCAGAAAGCTCTTGAACGCCTGGCAAAACAGGGAAAAAGACCCGTAAGAGACCTTATACAGATGCTGATAGACCCGGGGACCCAGTTTTACGAATTGAGCGTCATTGCCGGATTCGGGATGGGATATCCAGGGGTCGACGATGTCCCATGCGCTGGTATCGTAACAGGATTGGGCAAAATTCATGGAAACTGGACAATGATTATTGCCAACGACAGTCGTGTAAAAGCCGGGACCTATTTCCCCATAACCCTGAAAAAACATCTCAGGGCTCAAAGGATTGCCGAGAGATGCGGGTTAAACTGCGTTTACATAGCCGACTCTGGAGGGGCCTTTCTACCCATGCAGGCAGATGTGTTTCCTGATGAAGACCATTTCGGAGCCATGTTTTACAACATGGCCAGAATGTCTGCCAAAGGCCTCAAGCAAATAACGCTCAGCACCGGCGGCAACACGGCCGGTGGCGCATACATCGTGTTCATGGCCTGCGAAGCCGTAATGATAGATAAACTCGCATATTCCTTTCTCGGTGGACCGCCTCTGGTAAAAGCAGCAACAGGTGAAGTTATCTCCGCTGAAAACCTCGGTGGCGCCCGGGTACACACCCAAATTTCGGGAGGAGCTGACCACTTCTGTAAAACCCAGGAAGAAGCAATTGCTACTGTCAGGAATATCTTGGCATTCGAGCAACCACAAAAACTACAGACATTCCGGTTCGCAGAAGTCCCTCCAAGGGTACCTCCGGAAACTATCTACGAGATACTACCTCCCATCATTCACCAGGGGATAAATACCCGTGCGTTTCTTGAGACTATAGCCGACGATAGCTATTTCATGGAATACAAGAAAAATTACGCGCCTGGCAGAGGTGACAACATTGTTACCGGAAAAATAAGAATAAAGGGCATTGAAACCGGAATTATTGCATCCAACGGTCTTGGAATAATTTTTGTCGAAGCTGCGAGAAAAGCCACTGAATTTATCGTTAGATGCAGTTATGACAAATGCCCGCTTATCTTCATTCAGAGTTCCCCGGGCTACATGGTGGGATCGGAATCAGAACACATGGGTATCGGTAAATACGGTGCCGACATGGTACGGGCGGTATCATGTGCCCAGGTTCCGAAAATCCAGCTGGTTATCGGGCCGGACAACGGAGCCGCCAACTACGGCATGTGCGGAAGGGCTTATCATCCACACTTTTTGTTCTCAACCATGAGGGCAAGAACCTCGGTTATGAGCGGGCGTTCGGCCGCGGAAGTGCTCCTCACTATTGAACAGAGGAAACGCGAAATTAAAGGAAAGCCGATGACCGAAGAAGAAATAGCCGAATTTAAGAAAAAAATGATAGACAAATACGATGGCGAGGCACATCCGTTCTTTTGCGGCGCCAGATTGCTAACTGACAGAGTGCTAAAATTTAACCAGATACGAGACTGGTTGGCCATGGCTCTTGAAGTAAGTCTTTTACAGCCAATTGGAGAACCGAGCTTTGGCAATATGCGATTTTAATTGGCGAATTGACAACAAGGAGTATGGAATTTCGTTTGCAACCTCAACTCTAGCTGGACTTACTCGCAGATATGGGTTATATGGAAGTAGGAGTGACTAAGAATTAGAAAAAAGGAGGAACAAATATGGGCATTATGGAATATCCAAAGAAAGTTGTTCTGGGAGACATTACGGTTCGAGATGGTTTCCAGCACGAGGAAAAATTTATCTCCACACGTGCGAAGCTCTGGTGCCTGGAGCAGTTAATACTCGCTGGTTTCAAACGACTGGAAGTAACGAATTTCGGTAGCCCTAAGGCTATGCCACAATTTGCGGATGCAGACGAACTTTTTCAAGCCTTACACAACAGCAAGCTAGTGAAAGACAAGTTAAAGGACGTAGAACTTACTGCAGTCACTATCAGAGAACGAGCTGCAGAGCGCGCATTTGACGCCAAACAGAAAGGTTATGGCCCGGACAGAATTTTATTTATGGTATCAACGAGTGAATCGCATCATCGCAGAAATTCCGGTACATCGCTTGCCGAATACTGGAAAATGGCCGAAAAATATACCAAGATGGCCCACGAAAACGGCATAAAGGTGTGCGGAACGGTAAGCACAATTTGGGGATGCCCCATTGAAGGCCCAACGGAACTTAGCAAGGCCGTAGAATTTACCGGTAGATGGCTTGATATAGGAGCCGATGACGTTGAACATGCCGACCATGATGGTTCGGCACCACCGGACAAGGTTTATGAGTACTTTTCGATGGTTCTTGACAAGTATCCTGACCCCAAGCTTCATGTGGCTCATTTTCATGTCACGAGAGGATGGGGACTTGCAAACGTTCTGGCGGCACTGCAGGCCGGAATTACTCATTTTGAGTCTACCATGGGCGGAACAGGCGGTCAGCCGGCAAATTTTGTGGATGATTGCCCTGTTCCTGGTACTGGAAAATACTACTATGCTGACCCCAACATAGTGGGGCTAGTCAGCACCGAAGATATGGTGGTTATGATGGACGAAATGGGGATTGACACTGGAGTGGACGTGGACAAGGTGCTCGAAATCGGGAAATGGGTTGAAAAAATCGTGGGACGAAGGCTCCGATCGGAATGCATCAGGACAGGCCGTATCCCTAAAACGGGTACGGGAAGATAGAATAATAAAACTCCATGCTCGGGAAACCTTATCACAAGGTTTCCCGAGCAACTTTCAAACTCACACTAACTGTTATTCCAGTTTAAACAATGGGTTATCGCACACTTGTTGGATATGAACGGCAGGGAAAATTAATTCATCTTTTTTTTATTTTATGCGCAGTAATAGGTGGGGCACTGGCTACAATAATCCTGACCACCGCAGGTGTTTTACCTTCTTTTAAAATTTTCATTCCCGACAAGCTTCCCGAAAACCGTTATT
>QMLL01000088.1 GCA_003646715.1 Deltaproteobacteria bacterium | reverse complement strand
CTTCTCGTCTCTCCGCCTGTTACATATTCACATTCCGGATCTCCGGATTCATTTAACTTACAATGAGCAAGCTGGGCATCGGCTCCCACATCCAGTTCCAGGCTCGCATACATGGCTGGCAACTCACCTGTGTTTGTGATCTCCACCGTGAGATCGTAAGGAACACCGGCTTCTACATAATCAGGATGAGTTACTCTAACACTAAAAGTAGGTGGACCTTTTACTTCAACCTCCGATAAAGCACTCCCATTAAATGGTATAGGATCTTCAATACCCGGACCTGTCACCAACCCACCAAAATTAACCCTCACATCACGAATCCCTATCTCATCACCCCGGATAATAAACTCCTTCTCCACCTGCCCAGGCTGATCTGAAGTTCCCGGCAAAATATCTCCGAAAGACGCCACACCATCCGCCGGAAGAATACTGGTGAGACCTCCATCCGGGAACTCCAGATTGGCTTTCACATCTTTCAGTGTGAAAATTCCGGATGTATTCATCAGTAAAAATCGAACATTGAAAAATTCCTTAAGACTCCTAATATTGCCCTCAATGACAATCACCCCCGGGATAGAAATCGGCGGATGTCCGGGAGCTGCTGGAACAAAATCTTCAAAAACAACTACCTGCACAGGTGGTGGCTTTGGTCTTCCGCTGCCATCATCTCCAAACTTTAACCTTATCCTCTCAAACCCGGTGGGATCATTTTTGGGCATGGGTATCGGCAGGGATATCTTAACCGGCTGTTTTTTAATGGTGAGCACTATATTAAAAGTTGATACATTATAGTTTTCCGGATCATCGAGATCGATCACCCCGTCATTAACGAGCTGTTCTACTTCTTCAACTGATAGCCTTTCTGTGGTTACCTTTGACACTACTATGGAATCCAGGGAAACCTGGGTAATGGCAAGTTCCTGGGAGGTTTTGTTTCCACGATCATCTTCTGCAGTAACGGTAATCTTGTTTACCGAGTTCTTATTCAAACGTAGATTTAGATCAAATTCACCACCCTCGTCAGGAAGAGACTGCTCAACTCTACCGGCAGGGCCGGAAACAGTAACCGTAATACTAGCCATCACCTGAGATGAAAGCATGAAAGAAATCACCAAAACAAACATGCATGTAAACATGCAAAGGATATTCTCAAAACTCCTCCTATCACTCTGTGGATTTGCTGCTCCCATAGAAACCCTCCCAGAAACGGATATATCTATTCTTGTTCTGCCAAATCTTAAGCTCCTTCGGCTTGTTCATAAAATTCTAACTTTTTGACGTTTGTCCATTACAGGGCCAGAACAAAACAGTTAGTTTGGTCTAGATCAACTATTTTGCATTTTTTTATTTCCTATACTCTACCCTGACTCTAACCTGTGAACCAGGCTCAATGGGCACCCATACATCGTCCGGCGTAATCCATCCTTCCACAGGTGTGAAAGAAACATGGTACCGTCCTGGGGCCACACTTAGTGACATGTTCGATTGCAGATTTTGTCCTCCGCTACCAATAGACCACATAGCTTCACTAGCGATCTCTGGAGGTTGAATATCCACCGAAAGTATCCCTTTCTCGGGTTCTGGATCAAAAACAATAGTCCGGTAGCCTTGGCAGTTTTGTTCGAGAAAGAGAGCACGTTGCATTGTTTCACCATTGTAACTGATAGTTACTACCACTGTATCGTCTGACCGAGGAGGTTTGGTTAAATCAAATGCCGAAAAGATTCCCTCTGCATTTGTAGTGGTAACAATTTCCTTCAACATGTCTCCGCTAATAGTCACTTTGGCTCCGCCCAAGGGATTACCATCAAGATCCACAACCTTACCGGTAAGTCCTGTGTAATAATGTCGAACACTGTTGCCATTAACCAAAGCGAAGACCGTTCCATCGGAGCCAAGATCAATATCTCCAGGATGGTCAAGTCCTTCCAGTAATGTTATTGAATTTACAAATTCGCCACTTACGGAAGTCTTGACCTGGAGCACACGGCCGTTAGTGTTGTCCGTAATGAGAAATCGGCGCTCTTGGTCTTCACAAAAATCGGGAAGATTATCAAGACAAGGACAAACTGCCAGACCACCAGGCATAAAGGAACTTGCCGGATCAGGGTATATTTGGTGAAATACGGAGACAGTTTCCCATGTACCTGTTGTCGGGTTTTGCTGGCGTATAACTTCTACTATGCGATCACTCTGCAATAAGAAAAGTCGCTTGTTTTGCCATTGCATATCTATCACAGGGCCATGATCGCTAATCGAACTAACGAAAACGTGTCCGACGCGGTGGAATGGGTCGTTCTCTTCATGGACAGGAACGGCTTTCACAGAACCAGCCAAGTTGTCCCAGATATATAAGTATTCCGGTTTCGTGGTATCGAGATGTTCTGGCTCAGGGCCAAAATCCATCGGACCAGCGGAGGTTGGATGAGCAAAAGAAAGCATCCTGGAAAAGTAGTTTATGCTACCGACAAAAATCTTGCCACCTTCGAGAGGAAATTTGAAAATGCGTCCCCCGAAAAGCATGTCTGAAGCCGAATTTTCAGTATAGAGGTTTTCTTGGTCATCCATGGCAAGCCCTTTTTGACCTGGCTCTTTAAAACCGACATCAATATGCCAAACAGGCGCAAGCCCTTTACTGGTGTCCAAGCCAGTCCAAGAATTGAAAGTCGCATGCGTTTCATCTTCACCTGAAGGAGAATCAAGACGATGAATCCAGATTGCACCGTTTCTTGTGTCACTTACAAAAGCAAACCTCGAATAACCAGATGTATGAACATATAATGCATCAATATTTTCGATTTCAGGTCCTTCCTCGGTCGAATAAAGGAAAGGATCAGACCAATCGCTAGTTATACCTCTGGTTGTACGAATGTGCCATAAGTACTCGTCAGTAACGGCCGAGCCATGAGCAATCGCCCAGAAAGGCAAAATTGGACCTTCTAATGTGCGTGAGTGTTCCGGTTGTCTTGTCACCGTCATGGCATAATACCCCGTCCCTTTTTCAGGAGGCTCATCATCAAATATCAGTCTTTCACCAGAACCGAGATCTTCCAGAGCCCAGCCACCAATCTGATATGCCGTCTTAAAGGTTGGCGGGGAATCAGGAGACTCAAAATAACATAGCGTGTAAAGCCAATCATAACCTTCTTGTTCGCTCGGACTAGGCTTAAAAAGAACTTCAACTTGACCGGTGACCTTATTCAGTTTTGCTTGGATAATTTTGGGAGGTTCCGGAATGTGAGCCATAGACCAGGCTGTACTGAAAACCGCAGCCATATCCGGAACCATCGTTCCATACAACATCGTACCAACCAAGGGACCAACCACTGAAGCAGATGAAACTGCTGTGGCTGTTATGAACCCAATGGCAAAATTTAACTTTGAAATATCCCCTCTGAGACGAGTAAGAGGCCAGGAGCTTCTTGTGTCAAAAAATCCTCTCCAGTATCTATTGTACTTAGAACGATTAATACAGCTAGTGGCTGGTCCTGCATAGGCGTTCCGAATAAGAAAGTCAGAAGCAAAGTGGATGGTTCTTTGTAGTAATCCGGTATTGTCAGGTGGTTTCACATATTCCATTGCTCCGTATAGACCAGTACAGAAAAGAAACGCCTGAAGAGCATTAAGCCGTGTATACGGTTTCAATTTTGGAGCTTCCAACGTCAAACTATTGCCTTGATTAAATATTACTAGGAGGGGCAGATTCTCAGGGTTGGTGGGATCAGCCCAAGCTTGGTTGACAAGTTCCTGAAGTCCGTTTAACCATTCCAACAAGGTGAGAGCAACTCCGTCACCACCCCATTCAAACGCTTCTGAGACCCCTTCAAGCAAATCAGCCAGCGAATATATCTCATCACGCTGCATTTTCATTGCAATGAAATCTGCTCCTTCGTCAGAAAGACTGAGCACACCATTTCCGGTAACTTCCGGATGAAGCTGATTACCATACGCATCCAGAACTCCCACCTCGCCACTTCCTCCTAAGAGGAGCATAGTATCAACAATCATTTGTTTGATTTCTTGGCGCTTTTTACGACAGTCGAGATTGGAAGCCCCTCTACCAAGGACACTCACAAGTGAAACGGATGGTGCTGATGATGGATCATAAACAAGAGACTTGGTTTCTATCGTCCCAACATCAACGGTAGTTCCTGTTGTAGGATTTACATCCATTACAATCAGCTGATGATTTGGTGTATTGATTACGAGGGTATAGTTACCTGAAGGAACGTCAGAAAACGAAAACACACCATTTGTATCTGTGGTAGTACTCATAGAAGTCCCTTGGATGGTAACCAGAGCATTACTCAACGGTTGACCACTATCGGGATCAACAACTGTCCCAGTAACACGAGTCCTACCGCGAGTAACATTAAACCCTACAAGCGATATTGCTGTCTCGTCATTGGTTACTACAGTAATTCCTCTAACACCAACAGGTGAATCTGGAGTGATAGTTACGTTCGCTACCAGTTCTGTTGACGAATTAACTGTGACAGAGTTAACCATTATTCCTTCACCGAATGAAACGCTGCTAAGCGCTTGTTCAAAATGCGTAGCAAAATCGCCGCTATCCTGACCCGTGATCACCACATCCAAAGTTTTCCCCTGTTCAGCAGTTGATGGTACAACCGAATTAATCAACGCAGATGTTATTTTCCGAGCCGCAGGGGTTTGACTTGTATTTACGGTACCTGTAATTCTGGCTGATGAAAGAAGAGTTGGACTTTCAACTGGGTTCACATTCAAGATAAGTTGTTGAGGTTCTCCAGTACCACCAGAAACATCTTTTACCGTAATCTCTATTTGGTCGGTTACATCCTCCTTACCGTCACTGGCCTTACACTCTACATTGTAGGTACCAGCTTGATTGAAATCAGGAGCAAAGGTAATTGACCCGGTACTCGGAACAAATATGGCGTTAGCCGGAAGGGGAACTGCAGACAAGGCAAGTAGTTCACCATCCGGGTCAGAGGCTTTTACGGGTATCGTTATAAGGGAACCCTCATCCACTTCCACTGAGGCAGGTACAGATAATATCGGCGCTCTATTCACATTATTTACGGTTATTTGAACCACTTTTTCATCGACTAGTCCCAAAGGAT
Source organism: Deltaproteobacteria bacterium (assembly GCA_003646715.1). Lineage (GTDB taxonomy): Bacteria > Desulfobacterota > Syntrophobacteria > B119-G9 > B119-G9 > B119-G9. Next base: position 1,972 of record QMLL01000088.1, on the reverse strand, counting down.
CCTTTGCTTTGAACGCCACTATGTAAATGCCACTCTGATCATAGTCAGGTTCAAAAGTAAAAGTCCCTGTCGCATAAGTACCAGAAGTAGTCGAAAAAGTGGCATTTCTGAGTTTCGGAAAAGCAGATAGAACAACACTGTCTCCATCCGGATCTGAAGCAGAAACCTCAATTGTAAGAGGAGAACCACCTTCGTTAATAGTATAGGTTGTTTCTCCAACCGACAGCACGGGAGGATGCACATCCTGAGCTCCAGATCTCCTGACTATGATAGTTACCTGATCAGGGGTGCTCTCCGCACCAGTGTTGTCGGTAACAATAAGTGAAAAAACATGCACACCCTCGGAAAGGACCACCGTTGGTCGAACAACGTCATCAGGATTTGGGATTCCGGTCCATTTATACTGAGTTATGGTTCCGTCCGGATCATGGGATCCGCTGGCATCTAGATTCACGGATATTTCTGTTTGCCCCTCACCCAGCAAATATGTTCTATCTTGACCGGCATCCGCTACCGGGATGAGATTTCCGGTCGATAGACTCCCAAAACATTGTATGTTATAGGAGAAATTTATCGTTGCCTGCCTTTGAAATTTAATCCTGAAATTAATGCTCTGCCCCGGCCTAAGCTTTCCCCCTCTCGAAGCCATGGCAAGATCACTACCATCCACGTCACCGTCTTTATCAAAATCACTAGCACACCCACCAGAACAGTCGTCCTTCCCATAATCCGAAGCAACCTGTACCGTGCTACTATCTGCCCATTCATAATAATACTTCCCATAAGGCCCAGTACCACTACCACCTAAAGCCTCAGGCATCGCAACATTCTCATATGAAGTCCCATTTATGTTAATCACAGCATGAAACGGAAAAAGGATAACTTTATCAGAAATGTTCGTAATCGTTACCTTGGCCGTGCTCGTAAGAATCCTTGTTACCCTATCAAGCGTGGATCTCTCATCAGAAGTAGTCACCGATACGTACTGATCCACTCCTACCCGATCAGCACATATCCCCCGATGATAAATGCTGCTCAATAGAATTACCCATATCAGTAGAATACAACTCACTAATATGCCCGTAAGCTTCCTTCGCCCATTTGATACCATGAATTTCATGTTAACCTCTCAGAGATTGTCATTTTTTAAGGAATGAGAGCAAATGTGATGTCTGCGCAAAAATCAATTTAGATCTGATTCGGTTTATTTCTGGTTCGTATACCAAAAAGACCAGCCAAACCTGCGCCCAACAAAAAAATAGTTCCAGGAATCGGAACCTGAGAAATGGAAAGATCTGCTATTAACACTCTGCTGTCACCTTCAATATTATTCATGTCAAAAAGCTCAAAGGTAGGAATAATCTTATGGAAGTAATTTACAAAAACCACGTCAAAATGCAGCCAGTCATCTCCCCTTGCACTCTGGGAAACAGTTCCATGATAGAGATCAGGCCCCTCATAATTCAGGTCAAAAAGAGAAAGAGCATAACCACAAGAACAGTTTTCAAGGTCAAACCTAGAACAGCTATTCGTAAAATAAACAGTAGCATAAAAGGTGTCAAAAAAATCAAAGTCAGGACCCCGATGCGCTACACTCGAAATCTCGTTCTTAAAATCAAAAGAAAGTCGATAAGTCCCCTTTCCTTCAGGCATGAATCTATACAAATAACTCCAGCTTGCACCATCATCACCAAGAACCTTGGCACAACCCACAGTCGATACATCACCACCATAATGCCACCCAGATAAATCAGAACATACACACCCGTAAGAATTGACAGAAAAAACAAAACCTACCAAACCAACCAATAATAATACCAATAATATTCTCTTCATGGCTCCTCCCTCTTCAATAAATCTCACCCAAAAACAAAACCGGATTACCCATGGAGGCAATCCGGCTGTCCTGCATCTATTTCTATCTCAGGAAGTTGATCCGCTTACTTTACCAAAAAAATAGCTGCGGGATCCG
>QMLL01000087.1 GCA_003646715.1 Deltaproteobacteria bacterium | reverse complement strand
TCCACACTGGTTTAGCACTATTACACCACTCATTAATCTCAGTAATCTTATCGAAATCTGCGGGAACTGACTCCGAGTAGGTTCCCGGCTCCCCCCTCAGATCCGCCCAGTTTTTCAACACGGCAAGTTCGGATAGCAAGATATAGAGGCGAATCCGTGAACCTTTTGGAGCAGTAGCAAGTGCTGAGTCCAAATTGTGGAGAGAATCCACCAAAAGGTTTTTTATGTCAGTGTACGGATAGTCTTTTTCCATCATGTGAGCAAAGGCTTGATCATTTTTGATCAGCCCCCTTAGAGCTTGAAGCAATACTCTGTCTCTGGGGAATATCTCCAATCCCAGCTGCCCCAGTGCCGTAGACACCGTTTTCATTGCACTGTCGTACTCACCCAGCCTCCATTCCGCCATGGCTTTTATCGTGTATGCGTTACCCAGAAGGCGATCTTTTTGTAGTTCGCTCCTATTTTTCTCCAGTAGATCGGAAATAATCTTTACCGCTATTCGATATGAAACTGTTGCTTCTCCTGCAGACACAATAGCAGATCTCGGGTTACCCAGTTTTATCTGGTTTTCCATGGTAGCTGCCATGTTAAATTGGTTCTGGGCTTCTCTAAGCTGCTGTATATGAGAGACACAGGCAGAAAACGAAAGAATTACCCCCAACAAAACAAACAAAAATAGCTTATTTTTTATCCGACCTACTCTTCTTGACTTATTCTCCATTTATCCCTCCATTCATAACAAGAGTCACTTCATCAATGAATTCCGGTATGCCCCAGGATCCTCCAGATGCTAGTCGCTGTACTGACTTTTCGAGAGCCTTATCCAATAATTGAATACTTTCCGGTGACATCCCCGTCTGTTCCAGTTGATCCAGAACTATTTCCACTATGGCCTCGAATACTTCTTCCCTTGCAAGGGCCCATCTGGTTTTCCTATCAGCGTCATCTGATAGGATTCTTTCCACGATGTTTTCCAGCGCAAGCTCAATAACCATACCTGTTTTTTCACCGACACTGATTTTATCCAGGAAATCTCTTCTTCTTGAGATGGCTCTTATTACTTCTTTTATCACAGCCCCAGCAGTGCTAGCCGTTATCCTGTTTGGGGGCACTTTCTCTAGAGCATTTATGGCAGCCTTAACTGCTGCACCCAGATATGCATCTGTACCATCAGCCATCTCGATGAGCCATTGGGGATTCCTGACCACTTCATCCAGGGTAATTTCCAACACATCCAGTATCTGATCTCTGGATAAACGAGGTTTCCATTTAGAGCCATCCGTTGGTGGTTTTGCAAGTTCTTCCAGAAGTTCTTTTGAAGCGGTAATAAGAAGATGTTTTGTCGGGGCTTGAAAACCATCTGGCCACACGAGCTCGGCATTAACAGCTGTTTTTTCAAGTATAATTCGCATGATCTCCGGCAACATATCAGGACCAAGTTCTTTGACAGATGATGCCAGCTCGCCAGCAACCTGGGACAATATTTTTTTTATGCCCAAATTATCAACACCCAGAAGGGACGGATATTCTGAAAGCGTTGTGAGCGCCGCTCCCACGAGGTTATCTATAGCCCTTCTGGTAAACAGATTTTCAAGATTTAGAGTTTCATCTTCGATCAACAAATCCAGTATCGCCCTGCCAACCGAGCTTACCAGGGACTGTTGTGCCGGCTGATCAATGGCCAAATACGTACTGGGATTCTCAAGTATCACGCTCCCTGAACTGCTCAAAATACTTCTCAGTACAACCTGTGCCCAATCGTAGAGACGCTCTTTCTTGGTAAGATCTTTCTCACCGATCTTGGCAACATGCCTGTTAATATCAGCAACCAGTCCCCTTGAAAATGTTTCCACAAGATGCTCGGTGGCTCGATCAGCACCAAGAAGATCAGGATTTTCACTAATGGATTCAATGGCTGCTACGAAGAGCTTTTGAGCCAGCACATCCGGCTCCCCTGAGGCCAGGTCAAGGTCATCAATAGAATTTAAAAAACCAAGAAGCGCTCTGCCCGTGGCTGATTTACTGTCTATTGAGTCAGGATTTCGGGAAAAATAATCAATGCCAACTTCGATAAGAGTTCCCAGAATTCGCTGATAAGCCGACGGGAATGGGCTTTTTTGCAATGACCACTGCCTGACTTTAACAAGGGAAAGAAGCGCCTCCGTTGTCAATCCGATTTCATCTCCGCGAATAATTCCCGCCCTGATGTCATCTTCTCGCTTAAAATCAAGATAATATTCAACATACTCCCTTTTTTCACTATCCGATAAATCTTGGCCTTTTATAGATTTATCGTATAACTCCTTGAGCCTTGGTAACGCTTCCAGGTAAATTTTTCCTTGTCCTGAAAAATACCCATCCGCCGTTCCCTGGCTTGCTTCCGGGTTAAAATTCGGAAGCGGCAAAACAAGTTCACGCTTGATAGTCGCTTCCGCATAAGCGATTCTTCCCTGCTGCCCAAGCTTGAGTCCCGCTCTTATCGCAAAAATTACCAGGTCACCGGTACTTGCAAACATGGCACCCTCCTCCCATTCTTTCACAGGCTGAGTTCGTCAGCTAACACTTATAGCTCCAGTTGGTCCCTTTTTTCCCTGTGATTTTCTTAAAAAGCTCTTCAATCCCAGGAGAGATTTCAAAATATCGTTCCAGAATGGAGCACCAAAAGAAATTAGTACAGCAGTAATTACAAGTCCAAAAATCTTCTTGAGCATATCACTAATATCCATCAAAATGGGTTTAAGTCGTTCCCATGTCCAGCCCAGGGGCAATTCCATTGAATACAACAGCCGTTTTTGGGCTTCAATTGACCCAATTTGGAGGGCAGCAAAGTTCCGGGACAGTTTAAAAAGAGCCTCGTCGAGCGTATTAGTAAGAGCCGTGACCTGACTCTCGTCCAGCTTTACCACAATTTCTCCCTTTGGCATGTACTTCTTAAGCTCCTCAAAAATACCGCTTTTCAATGATTTAAAACTATGAGGTAAAGTAATATTAGCATTGACACCGGTTTTCTCATCTAATTCCCGGTATAAAATTGATTCTCTCTCCATAAGAGAGCAAAGAGAAAGGTAGTTCTTGTAGAATTTGGAAATCAATTTCCTGTCTAGTTGTCCCTGCTCTTCAGCGCTTTGTTTAATTTTGTTTGCAAGCTCTGTGAGTTCATTAATTGATCCACTTACAGAACTGAGATTCACACTTTCAGTAAGCAGGTCAACTTTCTTCATTATGCTGGCGCGTATCGCTGGAGTATCCCGCAGGGTACGATAAATAACAATAGAATCGGCATTTAGTATCAAGACCATCGCCAGACCGATAAAGAACGTCCACTTGCTTATTTGCCGCAAATACCTATTTTCCAGATCTCTAAGTAAACTTTCACCCTTGGTAGAAAACTCGTGGTGCAGTTTCAAAATAAACTCTTCAACACCGTCCAACACATCATTCAGCTCCCTTATTTTCTCTAATAGCTCGCTTTTGAGAGCACCCAGATTTGTCGATTGCACTCCGGCATTTTTCATAATCCCCAGTAAATTCCTGTACAGTTCCTGCAGCTTACTGAGTCTATCACTGTGTAATTCAAGCCCTACCCTTGAAGTCAGTTTCTTATACACCTGGAAAAGATCATCAAAATCAATAACCAACAGCCTGGATATTTCATGTGATGTTTCATGAGCAAAGTCCAGAAGGTGAGCTCTTACAGTTTCAGTTTTTTCAATAGGAGTAGATGTAAGTTTTTTTTCCAGAGAAATAAGAGACTTCCTGATGATTCTTAGATCCGAAGCAAGAGTATGAATGATATTTTGAAATTCTTTGAAACGTTCCAGTATTGAACCCATTGAATATCTCTGGGTTCTTTCTGTAATCTGCATTGCACCCACATCGGGTATCTTGTCCGAGAAAAATTGCCGGTACATTCCTATCAGGAATTGCTCGTAAACGGCCCATCTCAACCTGAGAAAGTTCTTAATGACTTCGACGATTATCTGCAAAAACACGGATAATCCAATGATGACGACCACGAAAGAAATGAGAACGTCCAAATTTTCTTGCATAAGCTACCCCCATTTCCCTTGCCCTAGAAACTCGTAAAATCTATGCTCGGATTGTTAAGTAAATCTTGCCGTGAAAACCAGTGAGCGAAAAACTTAATCGAGTTTTATTAACCGAGATCTCAACAGTTGTGCCCTGATATATACTTCTCTCGCTACAGTTTGCGAAAACTCACCAAACAAGCCCGAGTACCTGGAAACCAGAGTCTTTATACGCTCATGAAAACTGTTTTTTAATTCTCCTGCGTGAGTCGCTCTTTTTACTTCCACCTTGTAGTCTTCTGGTTCTTCGGCCTCGTTGTACATTCTCAGGCAGGTCAGGTTTAAATCTTCATCAGCCAGGACTACGGAAGCCCCATGGACTGGCTCTCTGGCAACACTATCTATAACCCAACCACCGGTGTTATACACATCCACCCATCCCTGATACCCTGCAAAGTGCAAGTCTTGCTGGAAAGGTTTATGCGTATGGCCAAACACGAATCCTATTTGCGAGGGAAACATGCCAGTCAGTTCATACCGAAGTTGCTTGAGTAAAGGACCTTCCACGTATTTCCAGAGTCCCCTTTCCGCGTCTGAACTCAACGGTAAATCTCTTTGAGCCCGTTCTCTTTTGAGCAACTTATCGGCAATTGAGTTAAGAACTTTTTCAAGGAATTTTGCCTCCATCCAGTCCCCCCATCCCGGTAAATCATACTTTTCCGCAGCATTTTTAGCAAAATCCGAGATCAGTTTGTGAAAATGGCTTATGCTTAACATTCGTTCATAGATAGATTCAACGGCTTCACCGGCCTTCCCGGATCTCCCCAACGCAGACCAGAAAAAATCTATCCATGCAAAATTCTCAGCTTCAATTTCTTCTATGTTGTCAGGCGGGTCCGTATCGAAGAGAAGGCTCCTTAGAGTGCTGATTAGCTGATAAATGGACTCTATATAATGACCGTGGTGGAAGAGTACACATTTTTTGCCGTCCCGCGTGGTTATCCCCAGGTTGGGATACGCCACCAGTATTCTGATATTTTCAAATGTCGGGTACCTCATTATAAGATTGGATAAAAAATAGGAAGCGACCATGTCATCGAAAGATTCAAAAAAAAGATCAGTGGTGTGTTTGGGTGGTTCAAGAGGCTTGCCAGCTTCAATTTCTCTTATGTAGTGTACGTACTGAGTTTCCCTTGCTATTTCCCATATATGATGATCATGATTCCCTGGAATATAGATAATATGCTCAAATAAAGGCGTTCCATTATCATCTACTAGCAGTTCTATGAACCTCTCAAAGGCCATGGCTGCTTCATTGACAAAGGCAAGAGCAAGTTCAAGTATATCCCCATTCAGAATTAGCACCGGTTTTTCCTGGCCCTCGTTTTCAGCTATTAAAGTTTTAAGACATTTGACCAGCAGTTCTAGAACAGGGCTCGGCCTGGAAAAATCCGGACCCGCATTTTGCACATTGATGTTAGTTAGCAGACTATCCTCCTCACCCAGATGCATATCAGACAAGCAAACATACTTGATATCCGGCATTTTCCCTCCCCCTCCTTATCTTAAGTCAAATTCCGGCCAAAAAGCAGAAGACAAGGCTGTTAACATCACCTACTCCATTTCTTCTAGACTACTATCAGAGAAATTTCGTCGATGGCTCTGGCATAAGCCTCGGCCAGCCCGTCTTTGTCACTGAGCGCCTTTGCAAGATCATCATTATTATCTATGAAAAATGGCTCAGCTATGACGCATGGAGCATTGGTGTAACGCAACAGGTACCCTCCCCTATCTTCAGCCGTTTTTGGCTTGATCCCCCGGTTAGGCAGTTTAAGAAAATCCACAAGATGCTTGAGGACAATCTTTGCCATTTTTTCCGATTTTGGAGACTTGTGGTAGTAAAGTACCTCCGTTCCCGATGCCCTTTTGTTGAACGCATTGCAATGGAGGCTTACAATAAAATCAGGGTTCAGCGCATTAATATCTCCTGGAAGTTCACTATAGGTTCTTCTGTAAACGCGCTGCACTTCGGCCAGGCGAACCTTCTTTTCTATCTTGAGCGCTAGGTCTTCATTAAAATCAAACTCCGTTAGGTGCAATTTTTCGTTCACTGCCCCCGGCGACTTTTTCTTGTGACCAATTACAAGCGCACATAGTTTTTTCTTTTCCGGCACCTTTTTTTCTTCTGGTTCAACTACCGATGTTTCACTTCCAAGCTCTTCAAGACTCAGAACCCCTTTTTTTAAAAGTACCTGAACCAAAATGGACTCAAAAGGACTCAAAACCTGCAGAATATCAGCCGAATACAGCACATCTCCGGACTTTGTCCCTCTGACAAGAGCCATCTTGCCAACGTCTTCCGGCTTTATGTCCAGGGGCGCAGATTCAGGACTCTGTGCCATTTCCAGGGAAATCTTGCTTAACAACAGTTTTTTTGAATCAGTCTTTAGAAAACTCTCCTTTTCAAGAAAACCTAGGTACAGATTCTGATCTTCCATTTGTCCCTCCAGAACTTTTCAATTGGAAACTAACAGTGTGTTTTCAAAATTTACTCTGCAAACAAAGATTCATTTTCTATGTACAAGCACTGATGAAGAGAACGCTTTGTCTTCTTATACTTCACTATCACAGTAAAAAAATATTATGATCGGTGAGGAATATCGTGTGGTTCGGCATTTGCAGTGTGGAAATATACAGCCCCTCGCTTCCCAAAAGCGGTTCAACAAGAGCAGGATTAAATTAATTTGTGCGCATCACCCCTTTCCCCAGCTCTTAAAACAGCGGTTTTTACTTAATATAAACTTGGTGTCTATCATAACAAACATAACATACCACAGAAAATAATGAACGGAAATCCAAAAATTTAAGAAACAACCAGTAGAACTATTTTCAAAAGAGAAAAAGCTAGGAAAAACCTGTACCTATGTCCATAAAATCAAGATGATATTTGCTGCCTGGATATATTCGTGCTGACAGGATTACGAATGCAAAAGATAAAACAAAGCTTCGAAACTAACGACATGTTAACAAACAACATGGAATCAATCCAGAACATAAATAGACT
>QMLL01000086.1 GCA_003646715.1 Deltaproteobacteria bacterium | reverse complement strand
TCAGGTGCGCGGTGAGACCTTCAATTCTGATATGTTTGTAACGCCAGATATCCCAGAGGTTTTCCCGTGAAGGTTCAGCTGCAATGCTAAATTTCCTGAGCATAAGTTCAGGTTTTTGGGGTTGGTCTTTTCGATAAATCTTTACCCCTTCCGCCTCGAGCACCAGAGGTTGCAATTTGAAGTAAAACTTTTCAGCCTCAATCCTTCGATTTAGATTCTTTGTGAGGGTTTTTAAGAGAATCCGTTTTGTTTGCTCTGGATGATAATAGAGATATGCCGCAAGTGAGATCAAGAGAACTGAGATAAGAATAGCGACAAGAAGGAGGTAAGATAGTAGTTTTAGAAAACTTTTCATTATGGCTCGAATTTCACCAAGAAATCACCATGACTGTGTTAAAAAAAGACTTGAAAACCGGTAACCTCTTGCCAGCCGGTTTCTCTTATTATAATGCATCATAAAATATATGCCTGGATACTTCAATTCTTCTCGTAAAATAACTGATTTTTGGTAGGATGGTTGACCGAAGGCAAAAACTTAACATCGAAACATGGCTGGAAAGGTGTAAAAATGGACTTGGTGGTAGCTCTTGACATCGGAGGCACCCTGGTAAAAGGGGCCATGGTTGACAGGGAAGGAAATACTTTAGATGATTTCAAACTGGGAACGCTAATTGGTAGAGGGGCAAATGACTTTGTGGCGAGGCTTGGTTCATACATAAACACCTTAAGAAAAAACGCTGCTGCAAAGGGCGACAGGGTTCTAGCCATTGGAATGGGCGTAGCGGGGAAAATTTTGCAAAAGGAGGGAAAGATTGTTTTTTCGCCTAATCTGATGCCATTGAATAATTATCCTCTGGCTTCCGAGCTTCAAAAAAGAACCATGCTTCCTGTTTTTATGGATAATGATGCAAATGCGTTCGGAATTGGAGAAAGATGGAAGGGAGCGGGCAGAGAACACGAAAACTGGCTGGGAATAACTCTAGGAACCGGTGTGGGTGGTGTCCTGATCTTGAACGGTGAAAGATGGCAGGGAGATGATGTGGGATTTGTGGGGGAAATTGGCCATACCATAGTTTACCCAGAAGGGCCGCTGTGCAATTGCGGAAAAAGGGGCTGTCTGGAAGCTCTATCCTCGGCTACTGCTCTTACAAGAGGCGCAAAAGAAGCCATTGAGAAGGGGGAAAAAGAAACGGAGCTAGCTGAAGCATATGAAAGGAATGAGCTAAACCCGATTTTAATAGCAGATGCGGCCGGAAGAGGGGATAAGCTTGCTGTAAGGCTATTTGAGAGATTCGGGCATGGCCTTGGTATTGCCATATCAAACACGTTCAATCTTCTTGGTATTACTACATGTATAATTGGTGGTGGAGTCAGTGCCGCGTGGCCACGATTCATTGATGAGGTGTGGAAAACACTAAGGGAAGTAAATTCCATGGTTAATTTTGATCAGGTGGTAATTAAAAGAGCCAGCCTGGGAAATAGAGCCGCTGTACTCGGTGCTGCGAGATTAGCCTGGATAGAACTTGGAAAAGGTCATTGATTATCCCCCTATGGCTACCATGGGCCTGTGCGGTGGTATGTCAGTTCCCGACATGGCCTTTAAAGAATGTTTTTCCGGTTTGTTCAGTATAGCCTGGTGGAATACCTTTTCCAGTTCTTTGTGAGAAGCCCCGGATCGCAAGGGAGTCTTAATATCGATTTCGGCGTCTGAAAACAGGCACGCTCGAAGTTTACCGTCAGCGGTAAGTCGGAGCCTGTTACAGGTAGGGCAAAAATGATGACTTATCGGGCTAATCAAGCCTACTTTACCCAAAGCGCCACGAAAGCGAAAATGGGTTGCAGGACCATTCACGTTGCTGGAAGAAACAGGCTTGATGTCGCTTACTTCTCTGAGCCTTGAAAGAATTTCATCGGTGGAGATAAAACGGTCAACCGAATCTGAGCCGTGATTAAGAAAAGGCATCAGCTCAATAAACCGTACATGAAGAGGGTACCTGAAAGTTAACCTTGCTAGTTCTCCAATTTCATCATCGTTGATACCACGAATGGCAACAACGTTAATTTTCACAGGATAAAATCCCACCATTAATGCCTCTTCGATACCATCCCACACCTTGTGAAACATGTTTTTGCCCGTGATCCTGCGATACTTATCAGGATCTAAAGTATCAAGGCTCACATTAAGCCTGTGTACTCCTGCTCGATAAAGCTCTGAGGCAAAATGCTTTAGCAACACACCGTTGGTCGTAACAGTCAGAGACTTGAGTCCTTTTAGTTGCGACAATTCTTTGCAGAGGTAAATGATGTTTCGCCTGAGCAGAGGTTCTCCACCGGTTATTCGAATTTTTGTTATACCCAGGTTGGTTGCTACCTTGCTTATCTCGATTATCTCCTCATACGACAGAATTTCCTCGTGAGGGAGCTTCTTCCACTTACCCTGGGGCCGGCAATAAATGCATCTGAGATTACACCAGTCGGTGATGGATATTCTGAGGTAGTCAATCTTTCTGTGGAAGTTATCTATATTTCGGGGCATTTAGGATCCCTCATTAACTGGTGATTTAGAAATATTTTCTTCGACAAGGTTTTCCCACAAAGTTCTCAAAAGTGAATCAATAATATCCATGAGAGAGTGTTAAGTCAAGAATGAAATAATGCTTTGAGGTCCCGCCCATTATCATGCTTTCCTTAATACTTGCCATGGATAATCGTATATGATAAACCATAACCATCTGTAAGATAGGGGACTCAATGAAGCTAATTCTGGAGACTTTAACCTATAAGACAACCGAAGAGACCGATATACTTGATATCACCCATGACGTTAGCAGGTGTGTTCGGGGGGCCGGTATAGCGCATGGTTTTGTCAATCTTTTTATTCCGGGTTCAACAGGTTCATTGACCACGATAGAGTTTGAATCCGGGGTTATAAATGATCTTAAGGACGCTATCGAACGGATGGCGCCAAAAAATATCCCCTACGCTCACGATTTGCGATGGGGAGATGGGAATGGTTACAGTCATGTGCGGGCCGCGTTGTTGGGTCCTTCTTTACAAGTCCCCATAATTGCGGGAAATCTGGCCTTGGGAACATGGCAACAAATTGTTTTGTGTGATTTTGATAATCGTCCGAGGCAACGACGTGTTCTTGTGCAATTAGTGGGGGAGGTATAAAGACGGTCTTGAATAAATCAGCTTCAGTGGAATACGAGACCACAGAGTCTCTACCACTAGAATTCAAAGACAATGCTCTCCTGGTACAACTTGCCGGAGAACACAATGCCAATCTCCGGATAATTGAGAGAGCTCTTGACGTAAGGATCCATTTACGTGGGAATCAGTTGACTCTACAGGGGTCTCCTCATGACGTGGACGTTGCGAGTCGTGTCCTGAAGGAGCTCTACAGCCTGCTGGAAGCAGGCCTGCCAATTTATCCTTCTGACGTTGAATCTGCAATTCAAATCATAAGCGCCAACGACCGCACCCGCCTGAAAGATATTTTCCTGGATCAGATTTACATAACTTCCAGGAAAAGAATAATAACACCCAAAAGTATTGCTCAGAAAAAATATATCGATGCCATACGAAGCAACGACATAGTGTTTGGAATTGGACCTGCGGGAACCGGCAAAACCTATCTTGCGATGGCCATGGCCGTATCCACTCTTGTTGCCAAAAAAGTCGGAAGGATTATACTTGTACGTCCGGCAGTGGAAGCCGGTGAAAAACTGGGATTTTTGCCCGGAGACCTGGTTGAAAAGGTAAATCCATACTTGAGGCCATTGTATGATGCTCTCTACGACATGATGGACCTTGAACAGGCTTCAAAACTGGTGCAGAGGGGCGTGATAGAAGTAGCGCCACTTGCCTTTATGCGTGGCAGAACGTTAAACGATTCTTTTGTTATTCTGGATGAAGGACAGAATACTACTTCCGACCAGATGAAAATGTTTCTGACCAGGCTGGGTGCAACTTCAAAAGCGGTCATTACAGGAGATATCACCCAGATTGATTTGCCTAACGGTAAGGTATCGGGTTTAATAGAGGCCAAAGACTTACTTAAAGGGATCAAGGGGATTGAATTTGTCTTCTTTTCTGAAAAAGACGTCGTACGACATAGACTTGTGCAGGAAATAATTAAAGCGTACGAAGCGAAGGATAAAGAAAAAAAACGTGAAGGATAAATTTCGGTGCCATATGCGTGTTCACCGGGTGATAACGTTATGGGTATGAAACCAGGAAATAAAAAGGGCAAATCTTCCGAATCTGGCTGGAATAGAAACTTACTTGCACAGGCAATGCTTATTGTGCTGTGCTTTGTTGTAACGTTCCTGGTGGCTCTTGATGTTCGGGAAACCGTTCCGCTGTATTCTGTTGGAACTATTGCTCCAAAAGACATAAAAGCAAAAAAAGATTTTCTGGTACAGGATCCTGAGGCCACTCAGAGGAACAAGGAAAAGGCGCTTTCTCACGCGCCACTGGTATTTGACGTGGATACCGATGCTGCCGAGAGAGCTGTTACAGGTATTCACAAAGTGTTTGAAATTATGAGAGAGGCCCAGAATACTATTGCAAAACAGGAAGTACTGGCAGAACTCCCCCGAAAAATAGCCGAGGCTGATCTAACTGCCGCGGAGGAAGAGCAGTTTGGTGGTGGTGAAGAAAAGGGTATCCAGGTTGACTTGCTTTTCGATGTGTTCAATATCCCGCTTGTTCCTGCAAAATTGCAGAAACCCTCCAAACCAAACGTATCAAGAACTTTCAAAGAAAAGCTCATATCACAACTGGAAGAAGCGTTGGGTACTCAGGTATTTCCGGAAGTACTTGACCAAATGCTGGAAATGCCTGTGAACAAAGAAGTAGAAAAGACGTTAAGTGATCTGGTTGCCAATGTTCTGAAAGGTGGAGTTGTCGTATCCAAGAGTTTCTACTTCAAATCTGATACTAGGCCGGTGATATTCAAGGAAGTGCCATCCGGGAAAGAATACGGGGTCGAAGACGTATTTTCCATAAAAACTACGGAAAATGCAAAAAAAGAACTTAAGGAACAAATAACAGACAAAATTGGTTACGTAGGCGAAAAATTCATCAAAGTATATAATTTCATAGCCGACCAGTTTTTGCAGCCCAATATAACCTTCAATCGTTATGAGACGGAAAACAGGAAAGACGCGATTTTAACTCATGTCCGCCCAGTATTCTACAAGATAAAGAAGGGCGAAATTATCGTTGCGAAGGGAGACAAGGTTACTCCGGAACAGTACAGACAGCTCCTTACTATGCGAAAGATGCTGAATGGAAACAGGCAACTGATTAACATTGTTGGAGTGTTCCTTGTTTCCATGATTATCGTATGGATCGTGACTTTTGTAGCTATAAATCATGTTAAGGTCTTTCCTAAAGAAACTCGAGACTTCCTCTTCCTTCTTATTCTCATGAGTATGTTCCTGGTGGGGATCAGGATGTACGATTTCATATCGGAAGCTCTGGAGAAAAGCTTTCCGTTCGTACAATCCGAGGGGATGCTGTTTTCTTACCCGCTCTGTGCAGCTGCTATGATCGTAAGTATTATCTTCAACGTGGAAACTGCGCTGGTTATTTCGCTCCTTCTGTCACTTCTCGCAGGAATAGTGCTTGGCAATAACTTTGGACTCTTTTTCTACTTCCTGGTCGGATCATTTGTTGCGGCAAGAGGTGTTGCAAACTGCAAGGACAGAATTACCCCGGTAAAAGCAGGCTTTCTGGTGGGGTTGATAAACGCGGTGATAGCCGGAGTTTTCACTTTAATGAACGAACAGGTGACAATTTCGATAGCAAGTACGAACCTCCTGTTTGCTGTGCTGGGCGGATTGCTCGGAGGAGTTATCACTACCGGATTGACACCCCTGGCAGAGATTGTTTTTCAGTACACTACCGACGTAAAGCTGCTAGAACTTGCCAATCTTGACCAACCTCTCCTGCGGGAACTTATGATTCAGGCTCCGGGTACTTACCATCACAGTATAATTGTTGGCAACATGGTAGAGGCGGCGGCAAGATCTATCAATGCAAATTCGCTGCTGGGAAGAGTCGCTGCCTATTATCACGATATCGGTAAAATTAGGAAACCTCTGTATTTTGTCGAGAACCAGAAAGATGGAGAAAACAAGCATGAAAAGCTTGCTCCGTCTATGAGCAGTCTTATATTGATTTCTCATGTGAAAGACGGCGTAGATCTGGCGCGCAAGCATAATCTGGGTAAACCCATCATCGATATAATTCAGCAACACCATGGTACGAGTTTAATTTCTTTCTTTTATCAGAAAGCAATAAAGTTGCGAGAGAAGGCCGAAGCTAATAAAGGCAGCGAACTGCCGCCTGTTAACATAGAAAATTACAGATATCCCGGTCCCAAACCTCAAACCAAGGAAGCGGGTCTTGTGATGCTAGCAGACTGTGTTGAGGCGGCGTCAAGGACTCTCACCGAGCCTACACCCGCGAAAATTCAAGGGCTGGTACACCGGGTAATCAACAAAATTTTTACCGATGGTGAGCTTGACGAATGTGAGTTAACACTCAAGGATCTTCACCAGATAGCGCAACAGTTTAACAAGATCCTGTCTGGCATATACCATAGAAGAATTGAATATCCAGAACAGGCTGGTGCGGAAGGAGCAAAAGAAAGGGTAAATGGAGATACTGATAAACGTTCAGGCAGAAACGGACGAGATTCACAGCCAAGAGTTGGAGAAAAAGGCAAGGAAAATATTAAGCGCCTTGGGTTATACAGAGGCTGAATTAAGCATAGCGCTGGTAGATGAACAATTGATGGCAGAATTAAATGAGAAGTATCGAGGATACAGCAAGCCGACCAACGTGCTGTCTTTCTCGATGTCAGAGGGGGATTTTCCTCACCTTCATCCAGAAGTTCTGGGAGACGTTGTAATTTGTGTACCCGTAGCAAAAAGAGAGGCCGAAGAAGGCAGCTTGACACTCGAGCAACGCCTTACAGAGCTTCTTGTTCATGGAATTTTGCATCTTGTGGGTTTTGATCACGAAAAAAGTGAAAAAGATGCCGAGAAGATGAAGAAAAAGATGGAAGAGATCATGGACATGCTTAACAAAAACAACT
>QMLL01000085.1 GCA_003646715.1 Deltaproteobacteria bacterium | reverse complement strand
CTTTTCTTCTTTGCGTACTTGGCGTCTTGAGCGAAGCGGGCGGTTCACTTTTAATGTATCCACGGGCAGCATAAAATTTATGACACGCAAAAACGTTACATGTTCAGAGGGAAGTATTCTAAATGTATCTGCTTGATACAACCATCTGTATTGAAATACTGAGAAATAGGAATTCTCCGGTAATTTCCAGACTCAAAGCACATCATCCTTCAGATATTTACCTATGTTCCATAGTTAAAGCCCAACTTTTTTATGGAGCTAGGAAGAGCACCAACCCGGCAAAAAACATAGCTTTAGTACGCGCTTTCTGTGATCCTTTACCCAGCCTGAACTTCGACGACAAGTGCGCGGAAACTTATGGTGTCATCCGTGCGGATCTTGAGGCATCAGGTATGGTGATCGGCGCAAACGATTTGCTGATTGCGGCAATTGCAAAAAACTACGATATGATACTGGTTACGCACAATACCAGGGAATTTATCAGAATTCAGGGACTCCAGGTAGAAGATTGGATTAAAGAGCCTGGATCCCCGCCAAGCTGAGCTCGGTCATGACTTTCGCGGGAATAACTATTATATTGTACCCTTAGTCGTCCCTGTTTGGTCAAAAATCCAGCTTTATTGGTTTTAGTCATCACTTCCTGATGAGTTTCATCTCACGGTGTAAGACGGTGCCTTCATGGCACACAGAAGTAAAAGCTACGCGAGAAGCACGGCAATTATTCCTGTGAGGAATACACCATCAAAAGTACCGGCACCTCCTATCGACGCCACTGGAGCACCAATCACCTTTATTTTGTCTATATTAAGAAGATCGGCCCCGATCAATGTTCCCAGGGTACCGGCAATGTAAGCCGTGGCAGCCGATTCATGAAAGTTAAGATATAGAGCGGCCAGAGCTGCCACAAGAGGTGGAATAAATAACGGGGTGGCAATACCTACACCTTTAATTGGTTTGGCCATCTTGTGAACAACAAATGTTACGATCGCCAGCGCCAGTAAGGCCCTGAAGGGATGCTGTATATGAAAAAGAAGATAAAGGGCAAGCATGGAAGGGATTATGGCTCCTCCTACGTTTACAGCCAGTATCATTTCTTTTTGTTCACGCTTGGGGGGCTGAAACTGAATCCCAAAATATCTCACCCGATCGAATACCATGGGATGTTCTTCCTTCAACTCGTACTTCTTGATAGGAATATTGACAAAGCTGCCAAATATACAAAGCATCAAAATAGAAAAGAGATTTTCAGGTGGTATGCCAAGCTTGGCAAAAGCAAAACCAATCGCCCCTACCTGTACCAGGCCGAAAACAAAGAACAACAGGACAAGGAAAAAGAGGAAGAAAATCATCATAAACGGTGGAAAAAACATAACCTACTCCCTTTCTGTCAAAACCATCTAATAATCAGACCCTCCACATCAAACCTCATAGTAAATAGTTTGATTGTTTGTCAACAACATAAAGTAATACAAACAGCCTGCACCCATTTTAACAGTACCTGGACACCTAGTAGCTTCTCGGTCTTTCACCAAGAACTATATCGACCTTTCTTTTGTGACCATCCCAGTCCATCACAAGTAATTGAACCCTGTCTCCAGGCCTGTGTTTTCGAATAAGTCTTATAAGTTGATCAGCATCGGTAACTTTCTTGGACCCGAATTTAAGGATAATATCCCCTCCAACGATAAGGATATGGTTTCCCACCTGCAGCCGACGGCTTCCACCTCTCAGCCCAGCCTTATCTGCCGGTCCGCCAGGGACCACACTTACGATAACTGCGCCTTCCTCCGGTAGTCCGAAAACACTGGCAAAATACTGGCTCATGGTTGCTATGGTGGCTCCAATCCAGGGATATGCATAATAACCCTTTTCTATCAGTTCTTTTATAATCACCTTGGCCGTATCCACAGGGATGGCGAAACCGATTCCCACACTGGCTCCCGTAGGACTGAAGATAGCCGTGTTTATCCCTATTAACTTGCCGCTGGAATCTATCAGGGGACCTCCCGAATTTCCCGGATTAATCGGCGCATCTGTTTGAATAACATCTTCGACCAGGACACCCGTTGGTGAACGGAGAGTACGCCCCACCGAACTTATAATGCCTGTAGTAAGAGTCTGCCCTAGGCCAAAGGGATTACCAATGGCAAGTACTTTTTGCCCTACTTGAAGCGAGCTGGATTCCCCGAAGGGTATAACAACGAGCTTTTTGGCTGGAGCATCAATCTTAAGCACCGCCAGGTCACTGTCAGGGTCGGTACCAACCAGCTTTGCAGCCCATTTGCTCCCGTCCGAAAGGGTTACTTCCAGCTTGCTTGCATCTTCAATCACATGGTTGTTAGTTAAAATGTGCCCCTTCTTGTCAATTATGGACCCGGAACCAACACCCTGCCTGGGAACTATGTTAAAGAAAAAATCTCGCTCCAGCACAGTACTTGTTATGTTGACAACGCCCGGTGAGACTTTCTTGTACAGTTCAATATTGTTTTTTTCGTCTTCCGTCATGGCGTAAACGAAAAACGGCAACATCAACATGTACAGGGTTAGCAAGATTATAGACGAAACACCTGCCCCTGATTTGATCAATTTCATATGCACCTCGCTATTTCCAAGAAGTAAATCTTAGTAAAATCTCTTTTGATTGCGAAAAATCATTCTAAAGAGAAACCATAGCAGCAGGAAAGCAAACAAGTAACTCAGCCATTTGCTCCATCCGCCTAACAATCCGGGCAAAAGCGCTTTAACCTTGTGTGCCGGGATAGCAAAACCAATCCCTATGTTGCTACCGGTTGGACTGATTATGGCAGAATTTATACCTATCACTTCTCCATCTGTATTCAGCAGAGGACCACCTGAATTACCGGGGTTGATGGCAGCATCAGTTTGAATAAGATCTCTGAATATTCTTCCTTTGCTGTCACGAATATTTCTTCCAATGAAACTTATTGTACCGGTAGTGAGGGTTTGTTCCAGGCCAAAAGGGTTCCCGAGTGCAAGTACTTCCTGGCCAACTTTTAATTTTTTGGAATCACCGAATTTCAGAGGAGTCAATTTTTCCGCGGGCGCTGAAACCTGTATAACAGCAAGGTCGTTCTTTCGCGCAATTCCCACAATCTTGGCCGGCCATTTGCTTTCGTCAGCCAGAGTCACCTCAAGCTTCCTGGCGTTTCCCACCACGTGAAAGTTTGTAACTATGTATCCTTTCTTGCTTATCACCACGCCCGAACCTACACCGGATACGGGAACGGGCCTGTAAAAAAAGTCATACGTGATGGATATTGAAGTGATATTCACCACGCCTTTTCTTACCTTCTTATAAATCCGGATGTTGTTAAGTTCTTTTTGCAGGTATCCATAAGCCTGTTTTTGAAAAGACACCAGCAAAACAGATAGTAGAACAAACAGTAAGATGTGAGTGCCGAATCCGGCTTTCCGAGAAACATTCATCTACATCTTTTCCTTTATAAACCACCTGGATATACACATAGGAAGAAACACCGGGAGTTATTATCGGTTAACTTAACGTCCAATCCCGCAAGCTTACCGAAGATCTCGCGAAGGGATATACCATCAATATGTAAAAGAGATATTTTGACTCTGGATGGATAATTTTCGGGAAACACGCTCTCAAGAATAGCATCCAGTTTACTCAACCATTCTTCGAAAATCGTTCTAGTTGCCTCCGGATTCTTTTCCAACAGGCTGCTCAGAAATTCTTCACCCTTTTTTTTCACTTTGTTCCGAATTTCTGCTATTTCGTCGTTACTTAAGACAGCCGGATCCCGAGTTTCTACAATCGTTTCATCCATTTTAACTGTTAAATTCTCATCTCTTTCAATAGTCTCCATCAGGATTTCAATTTCGTCGTTAACACTTTTTGAAATGACAACGGGGAGCAAATTATCCATCTCCATTTTCGAGGAGAAATAGCACCACGCTCTAATTTTCCTGCTCAGTGATGAATCTCTGTACTCCCACAAACGCACTATACCATCGTAATTCCCTTCCAGTAATTCCAGACGTTCATCACCCTCCACTCCAAGAACTTCTTTAAATTCACTTTCCAGCTTTTTCACGTTAGAAAACTTCTCAAGAAGTTCTATACCCTGTTTTTCAAGTTCAATTCCGAGTTGAAGTAGGTAGGCGTTTTGCCATAGAGTACTTTCTTCTTCGCTCTTTCTTTTAAAGCGCCCCCGTATCTGCGTTACCAGTTGAAACGGTGCCGATTCCACGATTTCTTCCGCAAAAATTTCTTCCCAGATGGCTACGCTCTCCCCATCGGTATGTTCAAAAACCAGGTTTTGATCCTCGGATATTGCCTTACTCAGCTTAGTGAGAAATTCTTCATCATCCACAGGGAAAAGATATTTTATAAAGGATCCATAATCGTCCGAAGACTCAACATCAGATCGAAATAATCTTAACACGTGCAATTCCGGTAATAACAAAAAAAGTCCCTTTTTTTCGTCTTCCGTCAAATATGAATACGGAAATAAAATGGGTTTTATCTCCAACTTTTCATCTGCCATTGTTTTAACTCCTGACCGTGAAGTTGCCTCAATTTTGTCTGGGAAACCGGAATAAAACTTCTATTAATCCCAGAAAATATTCTCTTTTACATCAGGCAAAA
The DNA here is from genome assembly GCA_003646715.1 of Deltaproteobacteria bacterium. Taxonomy (GTDB): domain Bacteria; phylum Desulfobacterota; class Syntrophobacteria; order B119-G9; family B119-G9; genus B119-G9. Next base: position 2,504 of record QMLL01000085.1, on the reverse strand, counting down.
AGCCCAGCCCGGCACCAAGCTTGAGCAGTGTAAATATAGCTTTTCTGCCGCTTTCGCCAAAATGCTCGGAGTATTCGTTTACGTACAGGTCAATATGCTGTTTTATAACATCATCAGACATCTCCTGGGCATGCTCCTTAACATATTGCCAAACTTCTTTCTCGTGCCTCCTGCTATAGAACAGGCTTTCGCGGATCAATGCTTCCGCAAGAGAGTGTAGTTGATCACCCAGTGTACGTTTCATGAGAATCCCCCCGAGTGGCAAAGGCAGCGAATACTTTTCCTCCCACCATTCTCCCAGATCAATTACCTTCTTCAAGCCATAAAGATGATACGTAAAACGCCCCTCGTGAATAATTACACCTGCCGGGATTTTGCCCCTGGCCACATTTTCCATTATGGTGTCGTAAGGCATTGCCACCACATTTGGGTTTCCATCCGTAAAAATCTGGAAAAGCAAATTAGCCGTGGTATATTTTCCCGGTATTGCCACGGGAATATCACGCAATTTGTGCGGGGCTATTTCATTACTGCTAATTACAAGAGGCCCACAGCCTTTTCCCATCGCACCACCAGAATTTAGCAGCACGTAGTCCCTGGAAACGTGACAGATAGCATGGATTGAAATCTTGGTCAAATCGTAGAACACATCTCTTGCTCTCAAATTCAGAGTCTCCACATCTTGCAAATCCACCTGAAATTTCACATCCGGTGAGTCTAACTTTCCATGTGCCAGTGCATAGAAAATATAGGTATCATTCGGACAGGGAGAGAAACCAAATGTGAGTGAACTATTTTCTTTCATACAAGATTCAACAACTCCTTAGCAACTGAATCAAAAATCTCTGAACATTTCGAATTGCTTCATCCACTTTCCATTCTTTTTTGTCTCTTATACCAGCAATATTGCTTATTCCGCGACATTCGAAAAACTTCGCTTCGTAAATCATCGCTACCTGGGCGAGAGCTGCTCCTTCCATGTTTTCGCACAAAACATTATGTATCTTCCTGAGCTCAGCAGCTCTGGCAAGGCTACCGCTTACCGCGGCCACGGTGGCAAAAGCGCCAAAATAAATCGAAAAGTCGTTCATCTTCGGTGAGTTGGCAATCAGTTCCCTGACTGTTATCAAAAGCGGTGATGTAACCGGCCAGCGGTTAAAATAATTTTTCTTTCCACTTCTAAACAATGGGATCCCTATTTTATCCAGCAGATCTATAGAGCCTTCGTACCACACACCCATATCTGCGTAAACTTCCTCTTCGGCAACAGCGACATCGCCCTTTTTTATCCCTGTTCCATCGTACGCACCTGCGATACCAACGGAAACAAGAGTGCCAACATCGAAATTTTCAAAAAGAGCAGTACCACATATCGAAGCGTTTGTTATTCCTATTCCGCAGGTAGTAACCAAAACCTTTTTTCCGGATATATCTCCTACCGTTGGGTTCAAATAGCGAGTCTTTATCTCTTCGGGATTTTTGAGATATGAACAAATATAAGAAATCTCTTCCTGCGTCGCACCAACTACCGCGTAATCTATATTGTCCGACAAATTCAGAACCCTCTTTTAAACTTTAGTTTTGGTATAAATAACACAATTTGCCTCTAACCATAAGAGCTAATGCTCCACAACATTTGAAAAGAATCATAAATTGCTCTTCGCATGATTCCACAACATTATTTTTTGCATTATAAATCAATGGCATGCTAAAAATTTTATTAATGGTAAGATCAGTCAGGTGCTCATGAATTTTTTCTGTGGTAGGGGTTTGAGGCAGTATATGTAGCGGGGAAAACACTGGACCAAGAATGCGAAGGGATATTAGCATGTCTAACGTAGCAGAAAGTCAATGTGACGATCCAAGAATCGATATGAAACTTATAGGCCCTTTTGTGGATTCAACAGTCAACGTTCTTAAAACCATGGCAGGAATTAACCCAATTCCTCAAGCGCCAAGAATAAAATCAACCCATGAAGCCTACGGTGATATTACGGGAATTATTGGCATGGCCGGAGATAACGTCAAGGGATCGTTTGCCGTGAGTTTTACCGAGCCCTGTATACTTAAAATTATGTCGAATATGTTAGGGGAGAATATCGATTCACTGTCAGGTGACGTCAGTGATGGCGTGGGCGAAATTACAAATATCATTACCGGAGGAGCGAAGGCACAACTAGCAGAAGAAGGTTATACCATTGGTATGGCAACACCGACTGTTATTTCCGGGAAAGGGCATTCGGTGATGCATGTATCGGATCAGCCAGTGGTTGTCGTACCTTTTGAAACGGACGTAGGACCATTTTTTCTAGAAGTGAACCTCGTTGTTTAACACCAGGATAGTTTTTATGGGCCAAAAACTCCCAGGTAAAGCACTCTCGAAACAACTGACGGTTCATATGAGCAAAAAACGGAGCGAAGTGGGGTTGGAGTATTCAGATGGGTAGAAACTTAATTATCAAGTATTGCTAATGGAGGCAGACAGCCATGTTAGATCTTGAAAT
>QMLL01000084.1 GCA_003646715.1 Deltaproteobacteria bacterium | reverse complement strand
GAAGCGAAGCCTGTGACCACGGGAAAAGAGTTCCTGTCCTTTTACCACGTCGTCACCAGGGCGAAGAACGTTTTCCCAGGGCGACACGGACTTTGTTATTTCGATGGTTTCTTCATCAAGAACGTGGCAGTATTCTTCCATGATTACAGCATCCGCGCCCTCCGGCAACATCCCACCAGTGGTAATGGCTACAGCTTCTCCGGGTTTTAAAACAATTTCGCAGGGCATTCCCATCATAACGCGCCCAGTTACATTGAGCATCAAAGGGAGTCCCTCGGATGCTCCGTACGTATCCTGAGACCTAACCGCAAAACCATCCATGGTTGATCTCGGAAAATGCGGCAGATCTTCCGGTGAAGTGATGCTGTGGGCCAGAATCCTGCCACAGGCATTATCCCGACGAATTTCTTCTGCGCTCAGGGAAGGGAAGTCTGATATAATTTTAATAACTTCTTCTGCCTCAAGTACTTTAAAGAATTCAGTCATTTATCAGATCCTCTGGGAAAATATTATCCAGGTATTGATAATTAAACGATGTTCATTTAAACTATAGGAACAGCCATTGTGGGCGTAATTTATTCTTCTTACTAGTGATTTTCAACATTATTTTTTTGACTTTTTTAGTTGGATATTATATTTGGAACTTAAAATTCATAACACCGAGGTAGAAAAGGCCTGAAATAAAGGGGTTTAACGCTTATAGGTTAATCGTGGAGAGGCACTGACATGGAAGTTAAAGAAGTTTTAACGCTGGTAGACGCTGCGAAGATCTGCAATGTTTCTCACATGACAATGTGGCGCTGGGCCAAGCAGGGCAAAATCAAGACCTTTAAAACTCTGGGCGGCCATCACAGGGTACTGTGGACTGACATGATAAAATTCCTGGAAGAGAACGGGATGGATCACCTGCTGGAACGGGTTAAACCCCGCAAGAAAAAGGTACTTTTCATTAGTGACCCTCTTGTAGGAGCAGAAGAACTGGTTCAAAAGTTAAGAGAAACCGGTTTCTTAATCGAATGGGCAACCGAGGGGTTTGAGGCAGGGAGAACTTTTAGTGCGTTTAACCCGGATTGTGTTGTCCTTAACTTTTCTACCCCCGGTATTAACGGACCGCTAATTTGCAAGACACTGAAATATGATCCTGCCACATCTCCGGTAAAGATAATTGTTTTGTCCGATAATAATATTCACAAAGAAGAGGCACTGGAGGAAATCGGAGCAGATATCCTCCTGCCTCTGAGTGATAATTATTCTTTACTTTACAAGAAGATACTTTCGATCTGCAGATAATTTCCACGCTAGCATCGTGAAAATCCGCAGGATCTGCAGACCAGGCATCCACCTTCCCTTTCTATGGTTGCTCCGCATTCCGGGCATGCACCCATTTCGGCAATAGCGTTGGATATGCCGGCCTTTGCATGGTTGTTTATAACTTTTGCAATAGCGTCAGAACAGGAAACAACCATGGCTCCGTTGCTCCATACAGGTGATGGACACCTGATTCCCATCAATTGTTTCACTATTGACTCAACTTTTACTCCAGATCTCAGTGCTAAAGAAATTAGACGACTGGTTGCTTCTATCTGAGAATAAGCGCAGCCACCTGCTTTTCCCATCTGGGCAAAGACTTCGCAAATGCCGTATTCATCACTGTTAATCGTGACGTAAAGTTTGCCACAGCCGGTGTTTATTCGTTCCGTCACTCCCACAGTCCTTTCCGGTCGTGGCCTGGGTTCAACCTGGGTAAATTTGGGTTTCTTAACACTGAGTACCTGCTGCTCCCGACTTCCGTCCCTGTAGATGGTTAAGCCCTTGCATCCAAGCTTGTAGGCCAGCATGTAAGCGTTATAGACGTCGTCCGGTTTAGCGGTGAAGGGGAAATTGATGGTTTTGCTGACAGCATTGTCGGTAAATTCCTGGAAAGCCGCCTGCAGACGGATATGCCACTCGGGAGTTACATCGTGGGCTGTTACGAAGATCTTTTTAACATCGTCAGGGATTTCTGAGAAATCCTGTATTCTTCCCTTGGATGCAATTCTTTTTACGAGGTCATCAGAATAAAATCCGCGTTCTTTGGCTATCTTCAGGAATATTGGGTGTACTTCCACAAGCTCTGTCCCTTCAAGGACTCGCCTTATAAAAGACACGGCAAATATGGGTTCGATCCCACTGGAACACCCGGCAATGATACTGATGGTCCCGGTTGGGGCAATGGTGGTAGTCGTGGAATTTCTCATGTAAGGAGTGTCACCGTTATCATAGATACTTCCTGCATAGCTGGGGAAATTACCGCGTTCTTTGGCAAGTTCGGCCGAAGCCTTTTTGGATTCTTCCTGGATGAAGCCCATTACTTTCCTGGCAATTTCCAGGGCTTCATCGGAATTGTACTGAACGCCAAGCTTGATCAGCAGATCGGCAAATCCCATTACTCCGAGACCTATTTTTCTATTTTTCTTGGTATTCTCTTCGATCTCGGGCAGCGGATACTTGTTTACGTCAATTACATTATCCAGGAAGTGCACGCACAACCACACGCATTCTCTAAGTTTGTCAAAGTTGATGGAACCATTTTCCACCATTTTTGAAAGGTTTATGGAACCAAGGTTACATGATTCAAATGGAAGCAAAGGTTGTTCTCCGCAGGGGTTGGTGGATTCAATTTTGCCCAGGTGCGGGGTTGGATTATCCTTATTAATCCTATCCAGGAAGACGATTCCCGGTTCTCCGGTTTTCCAGGCTGACTCTACTATTTTAAGGAACACTTCTCTCGCGTTAACGGTTTTAACCTGTTCGCCGGTTCTGGGATTGATAAGACCGTAATCCAGGTCTTTTTCCACGGCTTTCATAAAACTTTCGGTAATTCCAACAGATATATTAAAATTATTCAGTTTTTTCAGATCGTTTTTGCACGTGATAAATTTTTCAATATCCGGGTGGTCAATTCTGAGAATGGCCATATTTGCGCCCCTGCGTGTTCCACCCTGTTTGATCGCTTCTGTAGCAGCATCAAATACTGTAATAAAAGAGATTGGACCGCTCGATACACCTTTGGTTGAATGAACCACGTCATTTTCAGGGCGCAGGCGGGAAAAAGAAAATCCTGTCCCACCACCGCTCTTGTGAATCATTGCAGTGTGTTTTATTGCTTCGAAAATACTCTGGATAGAATCGTCCACGGGAAGTACGAAACAAGCGGATAGCTGCCCGAGAGAGCGGCCGGCATTCATTAACGTTGGTGAGTTTGGTATAAATTCAAGGTTCGCCATCATTTCGTAGAATTTAAACGCTAATCCTTCGACGTCTGCATCTCCATCATAGATTTTGTCTGCTTCCGCTATAGCTCTTGCCACTCTCCAGAAGAGATCTTCCGGGGTTTCAAGTACTTCGCCCTTTTCGTTTCTTTTTAGATAACGTTTTTCCAAAACGACCCTCGCGTTATCGGTCAATGGAATGGGCTTTAGCCTGAAACTGGTTGGTTCCTTAACGGGAATGGTCTCGGTAATCTGAGATGCATTAGCCATTATTATTTTCTCCTTCCACGTGATGAAGTATAAGAAAATAAAAATCCTTTTGGGGTCAGAACCCTCAAAGGATAAGTTTCCGGGATTTTCAAGCAGGATAATACGTTCTGCTCACAGCTCAATCCTCAAGATGGTCCCGGGTGACCCTTCCCCGAAAACCACTTGTTCGTACTCCCGTACAGGCCGGTTTCTGGCTTATCCATTCGTTTCAAAGTAATGGATTCACAGCGGAGGGCACGCACCGGAGTTTCACCGGTTTGCCATTTAAATCTCAAACACCGGTTGAACCTGGATCGTAGACTATAAAGTATACAAGTATTATAAATGCTTAGTTAAACACTAAAGTTGCTTGCCCGGTTTTGAGATACCTGTACGTTTCTTATACGTGAATCATAACTTTCCTATCTTTACTCCACCAAAACTTTCGTGTCAATAACAGAAATTGTTTGCGGCGAGATTTTTTGTGCGTCAGAAATCTTCATAGATTTCAAACTCATAGCGCTCTTGAACCCTGTTTATGAATTTTTTTAAAAGCCTTAGCCTGTATTGTATGGCGTCAAGATAAATTGTTGGAGAAGGGTGCCTCAGTTCAAGGGCATCTTCCAGTTCTTTTATGTATGGTTTGATTGCCTTCTCAAGAGGAATCTTTTTCCTGGAGTTCCGGTTTTTCAGAATACCCAGTTCCTTCATTTCCTTGATAAGGGCGTCAAAATCCCTGTAAACGTGTCCCTTAAGCCCTTTTTTTAGAGCAAGCTGGATGTTTTCGGGATTATCGTCCACAAAATACACCTCAGGAGGAGCTATCTGCATTTTTTCGCAGGCGTAATCGAAGATTTTGGGATCATGTTTTGTCAAACCTATTTTAAAAGAAATGAACAGGTAATCGAAATGCGAGTATATGTTATACCTTCGGTCCAGTTCATCGAGCCAGGCAGTCTGATCCGACAATAACCCCACAACATGCGAAGATCGCAAACTGTCTACCAGTTTTTCCATGTAATCTCTGGGTTTGAAATATTCGTACATGTATTCTCTAAGTTCGTTTATGTCAACTTTGTCTTCTGATAAATTCAGACCCCTTAAAATTTCTTTCCAGAAATATTCTTCCGGGACTTTTCCGGCCACGAATCCGTCCTCAATGCAAATCTTTCTAAATGCGAGACTAAAAATAAATTCATAGGGCTTTCCGGAAATTTTGGCCAGGCGTTTCAGGAGCGCTGAAAAACCTTCTCCGCCATAAACACCCCCGTAATCAAATAAAATTGCTTTAATCATTTTTCTCTGCTTTATCAGGTTTTTTGAGAATTGTTACGGTTGCACCCCAGCCACCGGAACGAGCATCCGCGAGTCGGAAATCGGCAACAAAGTCACAGGATGAGAGGAACCGATGAACTCTTTCTCGCAAAACCCCGGTTCCTTTCCCGTGAATTATCGTGACTTCAAAGATACCTCTTTCAATACACGCTTTGAGGTATTCAGACAAGAGATCACTAATTTCTCTGGGATGAAATGTGTGAAGATCGATAGTTCCAGTGATGGGGATTTCAACTACTTCTGGTATCTCGCTATCGTTTTGTGGTAGATTGTTATCTTGCATGACTTGATGATACATTTCCGCAGGGGAGGGCAATGATGTCAAAACAAATGCTTTTAGCCGCAACAGCGGGCGGAATTTTTATTTTCTTCACTGGTTTTTATAAACTTTACAAGCACGGTGAGTGGACCCTGCTGCTCCTGGGTTTTTTGATACTTATTTCCTGCTACTGTAACTATCTAAAAAATAAAGATAAATACAAGTGAGCCGTTGATGATCCAGTAAGCTTAAGGAACAGATCTTTTCCTGGGTAATATGCTGCGCCGTTTCTTTCTGCAATCAGAAGTCTGATAACGCCGGTTTTCCCAGCACCTTGAGATAAAACGTATTGTTCAAGTAAGCAATTATCCACTGGTTATTGTCGTAGATAAAGAGATTCGTTGAGGCGGTGTCCTGTTTTATTCTCCAGAAGTGGCTATTATCCAATCCCAGCACAGCACAGCTGATCACTTTGTTTGGGACCCGGTGTGCAACCAGGACGATACTCTCCCCAGGGTGCTTATTGATAAGTTCTTCAATTGCACTCATTGTGCGTGTTCGAACTTCATCGAGAGTTTCTCCACCCGGAAAACGAACTTTATGCGGCTCTGTTAGCCAGAGATTGTACAGCTCGGGGTATTTCTCCTTCACTTCCTGGTTTTCTTTCCCCTCCCACTCTCCGTAGCTGATGTCAATTATTGCTTCAAGAGGTTGTACGGGAAGGTCATGGTATTTAGCGATGCCTTCGGCTGTTTGCACTGATCGTTTTAGCGGGCTGCTATAAATAGCATGAATGGTTTCATCTTTCAGAGCATCCCCGGCCAGATCTGCCTCTTTAAGGCCGGTTTCGTCGAGAGGAATATCGGCTCTTCCTCGGAAAATTTCACCGACATTCCAGGCTGTTTGCCCGTGCCGTACCAAAAATATTCTGGTCATTTTAGCCCCTCCTCGCCATGACAGGTGTTAACAGTTTGGAAGATGAAGAAAAAGCCACGATCCTATGTTAACAATAAATCCTCCAGTTTTCTACAACATTTCCAGTTCGCTTCCCAAGGTTTCGAGAATTTGTCTGTCGTTGTCTTCGATTTGGGTAAATTTTATACGCATACCTCTGGGAGTGATTTCATCATCAGGCCCGTACTGATTGGTCCATACCACTTCGCCTTCTGCTTCTATAGGTTGTTTGAGTGGTCCTCCGCTGAATCTGATCCTGATAATTGTATTTAACTTAAGAGGCTGATGACATACGATCATCGCAAATTTTCCGGTGATATCACGTGCTCTTCCCTGACCTTTTTGCCCATTTGCACTATATATGACAGGGATCTCGAGTTTTGTTTTGATGTTTTTCCTTTTTTCTTTGGTGTCCTCGGCCATGATATATCCTCCGACTCCACATTTTCTGGATCGAACAATTTTATCGTTCGATTAGACATCCGGCAGATGCAATTTTGTTTAACAATTATCTTACAGAGGTCGAAACATTTTTGTAAAGAAAAGATGTATTGTCAGGGCGGCCTTGATAATGTTTTGGAAGATGATTATAAAGATACTAGCTCCGACGCAAATTCCAAGATTTTGGGGCGTCAAAACGTATTGACAAAAAGAACCACAACTGATAGAAAGTATTGCCTTTTTGGAGATTGCGCCTGTAGCTCAACAGGATAGAGCAACGGACTTCTAATCCGTAGGTTCGGGGTTCGAGTCCCTGCAGGCGCGCCAGAGAAATCAAGGGGTTAGGCGAGAGTGCTTAGCCCTTATTTTTATTGACGTGAAAATAATCCGATCGTTTCACATGCTTTTCACGCAGTTCAAGTTGGTCTGTTCTTGTCGCTCCGCATCGCGGAGTTTTCATCAGATGCACTACCGGGGGTAGGGGTTTTCGCGCCGACAAAATCGTCCGCGTGCAAACTCCAAATAAAGTCCGCGCAATTTTTGGCGAATGTTTAGTAATTGTTTTGCGTCTGTTCCTCTCATTTTTCTGTGTGTATTTCGCAATGTCACATTGATGGACGCTTTGTCCTGCCTTCGATAGAATTTCTCAGTAAAAGGTGAAT
>QMLL01000083.1 GCA_003646715.1 Deltaproteobacteria bacterium | reverse complement strand
CATCCACACCTCTTTCCAGCAAAAAATGCTGAAAAGACACAATCCTCGTAGCTACCTCAGAAGGTGGAACTTTGATCATGATGACTCTCCATTAAATGAACAAAAAAACGTAATCGCCATCGTTAACTACAACCTTCACCCTGGCTCCTCGGCTATCAGCATAAATCTCCCATGTGGGTCGCCCGTCGCCGCAATCGCAACAGGTCACTTGAGGAAAAAACCGATCATTTTGTCTGTCGTACCAGGCAAGAAGCATTGGATCATCAGAATAAACCGATGCAACTGATTCAGCCAGCGCCCTGGCTTCGTCAAAAGAAATGTCCTTGTCCGGGATTCTTACTTCCACGGTTATTTTCATCAAGCACCACCCGTAAATTAGAAGACTCCAAATATAAATCCGATATTTGGTACTTTGTCAATCCGCAAGTTTAACGCCGGTACGTAATCAAGTATCATAAACTGATCACAATTGACGAAATAAGCGTTTCCGGCTAATATTGATGGATACTCCTAACTGAGACACTTAAAAAAGCTAAACAAAAGAAATTGAAGAGTAAAACTACTTAGATCTTGACATCTTTTTAAAGGAAATATAAAAAGGTAACTTTCTTAAGCGGTAAGCAGCCGGGGTGCGCTTACCGTCTATTTTTGCAACTTGGAGGGTTAGAAATGTATGCTGTGCTGAGAACAGGCGGTAAGCAATACAGGGTAGAACCCGGGAAAATCTTTAGAGTCGAAAAGTTACCCGGAGACGTGGGAGAAGAAATATTACTTAAAGATGTTCTGATGGTTTCTGACGGAGAAAATGTTGAGGTTGGAAAACCATTGCTTGAAAACTACTGGGTAAAATGCAGAATCGTGGAGCAGGGTCGTAGTAGAAAAATAATAGTTTTCAAATACAAGAGGCGCAAGGGCTACAAGAGAACACGCGGCCACAGGCAACATTTTACCGCTCTTAAGGTGGAAGAGATCGGCCAGGGCGATGTCACCTCTAAAGCTGAGGAAACGCCTTCGGAAACAGAAGAGTAAATTAGTTATTTTCAAAAGATGAAGACTCTTTTTTTAAAAGTATGTTAAAATAATGAAAATCCTGTTCACATATAAGGAGTTATAAAAATGGCTCACAAAAAAGCAGGCGGAAGTTCTCGAAACGGGCGAGACAGCATCGGCCAGCGAAGGGGCGTTAAAAGGTTTGGCGGACAGTACGTAAAGGCTGGCAATATACTGGTACGACAGCTTGGAACAAAGTTCCATCCCGGGAAAAACGTGGGAATGGGCAAAGATTACACCCTGTATGCCCTTATCGATGGTATCGTTGCTTACGAGTGGAAAAACAAGAAGAGGAAAAAAGTTAGTGTGTATCCATTATCCGCCAGTTAGAAAAACACGGGGTACCGGCTTTCAATACCCGGATTATTATCGTATGTCATGCGCTTCGTAGACGAAGCAAAAATTGTGGTAGCCGGAGGCCATGGCGGTAATGGATGCGTAAGCTTTAGAAGAGAGAAGTACGTACCTCGTGGCGGGCCGGATGGTGGTGACGGTGGCAGAGGAGGCAACGTAGTTCTTAAAGCCACTTCCCGAAAACAGACACTTCTCGATTTCAGATATAAACATATATTTAAAGCCAAAAGAGGCCAGCACGGGCGAGGTAAAGACCAGCACGGTAAGAACGGTGAAGATCTTGTTATCCTTGTGCCCCTAGGGACGGTCGTCAAAGACGCAAAAACCGGTGAAATATTATTCGATTTTACGAATGAAGGGCAAGAATGGATTGCGGCCCATGGTGGTCGAGGAGGCAAGGGAAACGCAAGGTTTGTTTCCGCCACCAGACAGGCTCCAAGGTACGCCGAAGAAGGAAAACCTGGCGAAGAACGCGAACTAATACTGGAACTCAAATTACTTGCTGACGCTGGTTTGGTCGGATTCCCGAACGCAGGAAAGTCAACCCTGATTACTGCTATATCATCAGCAACACCTAAAATTGCCGATTATCCCTTTACTACCCTCACTCCCTCCCTTGGAGTTGTAAAATTTAAAAATGCCGAACCGTATGTAGTGGCAGACATTCCAGGTATAATCGAAGGAGCTCATGAAGGAAAAGGTCTTGGTATTCGTTTCTTAAAACACATTGAAAGAACGAGGGTTCTGGTATATGTTCTTGATGTAACTACTATTAGCGAGGAAAATGCCGGGAAAGCAATTGAACAACTCAACGCTGAGCTCAAGGCATACAATCCGGAGTTGCTCGAGCGACCAAGCCTGGTTGTTTTAAACAAGATTGACTTAGTAAACGAGAAAGAAAAAATAGAGGAATTGAAGGGAAAGATAGAGAACCTGGGATATGAAGCATTCGCTATATCCGCCCTGAAAAGGCTGGGTCTGGAACCCTTTCTAAAAAAACTCACTTTGCTTGTAACACAGGAAAAAGAAAAAGATCTTTCCCAACCAGAAGAAGAACTTTATAGCCCTGTATGAAAGTTGCATTGCCTGTAAAAAATAAAGATAACGAAGTGAATCAGGAGTGGATTTCTCTGCGCCGCAAAATAGTAAGCGAAGCAAGGAGAATTGTAATCAAGCTCGGCAGTGCGATTTTGACCAGGGAAGATGGACTTAATCTTGTAGCCATAGCAAGAACTTGCGATCAAATAGCGCGCCTTCGAGAAGAAGGACGCGAGTTCATACTGGTCTCATCAGGGGCAATATCAGCGGGCATGAGAAAACTTTCCATGGCCAGAAGACCCCGGAGTATCACTGAAAAACAGGCAGTAGCTGCGATAGGCCAGAGCTCCCTCATTCAGGCATGGGAAGACCAGTTCGATATATACAGGATAAAGGCTGCGCAAATTCTTCTTACCGGAGATGATCTCAACAACAGACGCAGATACTTAAACGCCCGAAATACGCTTAACAAGTTGCTTTCATGGGGTGTTGTTCCGGTGGTAAACGAGAACGACACCGTGGTTGTCGAAGAAATAAAATTTGGCGATAATGATAATCTTTCCGCGCTAATAGCCGGAATGGTAAACGCTGATTTACTGATAAACTTAACGGACATCGAAGGACTGTACGAGAAGGATCCCCACGAAGACCCAAATGCGTGTTTGCTCCCGTTTGTCACCAAGATAGATTCCAGGATAAAAAGATGTGCCAGCAAGACATGTGGCTTGCTGGGCACGGGCGGTATGCTGAGCAAAATACAGGCAGCTCAAAAATGTATGGCCATGGGGATACCCATGATCATAGCAGGAGGAGAGCTTCGAGACATTCTTACGAATATATTTGCAGGAGAACAAATTGGCACGATTTTTCTCCCTCAGGAAACTCACTATCACGGCAAAAAGCAGTGGCTGCTTCAGCTTTCCAATCCCAAGGGCCGGATATTCCTTGACGATGGTGCTGTGGTTGCAATAGTAGAAAGGGGTAAATCGCTTCTACCTATCGGGATAACAAAAGTTGAAGGATCATTCGGGGTCGGAGACCCTGTGGAATGTTTGTCTCTCGATGGCAAATCGGTAGGAACCGGGCTGGTAAACTACCGGGCCAGCGAAATAGAGAAAATAAAAGGGAAAAAAAGCACCGAAATAGAGAAAATTCTTGGCTTCAAATATTCGGATGAAGTAATACACAGGGATAATTTCGCACTATCTCCTGAAATTATGGATTTATAAACTTTAACACTCTGGGAAAGGGAGAAGGAACTATGGACGTATCCGCATTGGTGTTGGAAATGGGCCAAAAGGGGAAAAATGCAGCAAAATTGATGGCTAACGCCGGTACGGACAAGAAAAACGAAGCATTGAGGATTATGGCTGACCTGTTACAGGAAAAGCGTAAACATATTCAGTCTGAAAACGCAAAAGACGTCACCGCCGCAAAAGAAAGCGGTATGAGCAAAGCCAAAGTAGACCGCCTGACTCTGACAGACAAGGTGATTGATGAAATGGCTGCAGGGCTCAGAGAAGTTAGCCAGTTACCTGATCCCGTGGGTGAAGTAACAAAAATGTGGACACGTCCCAATGGTCTTAGAGTTGGAAAGATGAGAATACCACTCGGGGTGATAGGGATCATATACGAATCCAGGCCAAACGTAACAGTTGACGCCGCAGGGTTATGTATCAAGGCCGGGAATTCAGTAATTCTGAGAGGAGGTTCAGAAGCCATAAATTCAAACAGGTGCCTATCGGAAATACTGCAAGAAGCACTCTCCAGGGTGGGACTGCCCGGGGACGCCGTTCAGGTAGTTCCAACCACCGATCGAGAAGCTGTACTCGAACTCTTAAAGCTCGAAGATTACATTGACCTGATTATCCCGAGAGGCGGCGAAGGTTTGATCAGGTTCGTTGTTGAACATGCCCGTATGCCAGTCTTAAAACATTACAAGGGGGTATGCCATATATATATCGACGAAGTTGCCGAATACGACATGGCAGAAAAAATTTGTCTCAACGCAAAAGTCCAGCGGCCAGGTGTTTGTAACGCCATGGAAACGCTTCTGATTCATAAGAAAGCCGCTCCGGAGATGCTACCAAAATTAGCGAAAAGCCTGCGTGATGCAGGAGTTGAGCTCAGGGGTTGTGAAGAAGCGAGAAAGATCGTCCCTGAGATGAAAGAAGCAACAGAGGATGATTGGTACGAAGAGTACCTCGACCTTATCCTCGCTGTAAAAGTCGTAGGTTCCATGGACGAAGCCATGTCTCATATAGCAAAGTACGGTTCAGATCATACCGAGGCAATCATAACAACTGACTACCGGAGAGCGCATAGGTTCTTGTCAGAGGTTCAGTCCTCGGTCGTACTGGTAAATGCGTCCACAAGATTCAACGATGGTTTTCAGCTTGGATTGGGAGCAGAAATAGGTATCAGTACTTCTAAGTTACACGCGTTTGGTCCTATGGGCGTAGAAGAGCTCACAGGGAGTAAATTCATCGTGTTCGGAGATGGTCAGGTTCGAAGCTAGTTTTAATGACTGAGGAAACCAAAACCAGAAAAGAGTTTAATCTTCTGCCAAGCCAGAAAGAAGAACTGGCTACGAAGAATTCGGACAATTTAAAAATCGGAATCTTCGGTGGGACGTTTAACCCCGTTCACTTCGGCCACCTTCGCACTGCTGAAGAGGTACACGAGAAGCTCGGGTTGAATCTGGTATTATTTGTTCCCGCTTCCAGGCCACCTCACAAAAATTCCTCAAGGATCGTACCTTTCATCCATAGATGGAAGATGCTTGAGCTGGCATTGGCCGACAATAGTCACTTTACTCTCTCTGACATAGAAAACAGGCGCCCGGGCAAATCTTATTCGATAGATACTCTTAGACACTTACGAAAAATTTATCCAAAACCAAATTCTCTTTACTTTTTGCTGGGTATCGATGCTTTCCAGGAAATCACAACATGGAAAGATTACAAAAAACTTTTTGAACTAACTAGTTTCGTCATTTTAGCCAGACCGGGGTATAATATAAGAGGTACGTATGATTTACTTCGTTCAAAAATTTCCGGTTATTATGAATACGACGAGGAAAATAATCTATTTTCGCACCCATCACTTGAGGCGGTGCACTTCTGCCAGGTAACTTTACTTGATATTTCCTCCACTCGAATTAGAAAACTCGTGTCGGGGGGACAATCAATAAGATACCTTGTTCCGGATTCAGTGAAAGAATACATTGAGAAAACACACATTTATCAGGGATAAGGAGGGAATCTAATACTGTGGTCACAAAAACTAAAAAGCAACACAGTAAAATGCTAGCCCGGGAAAAAGCTGAATTTTGTGCCTTGGTTGCTCTGGACCATAAAGCAGAAGACCTGATATTATTAAAGGTAACGGAACTTTCTACAATAACGGATTACTTTGTTATATGTACAGGAAGGTCCAGCAGGCATGTTCTGGCCATTGCGGACCACATAGAAATGTCCCTAGGGAAACGAGGAATCAAACCCCTTGGGATCGAAGGAAGGCAGCAGGGACACTGGGTCCTTCTTGATTACGACGATGTGGTAGTGCACGTTTTCTATGAACCAGTTAGGCGTTTCTATGATCTTGAAAGTCTCTGGTCAGATGCGGAGAAGATCTTGGTCAGGAAAGAAACACCCGCTGACAAGCAAACAGAAAATGAAGCTTCATTATAATATAAAATTTTACCCAAGAGCCTGCAGATCTCTCCAATCTCACTGGATGAGACTGATCGCCGCCATTATATTATTCTCTTTCTGCACTTCTCTTTTCACCCTGTTTAACCCGGTATATTCCTACGCATTGATCTCTAACGTCCAAGAAAAAAAAATGGGGGATAAGTTTATCAAGGTTGCCCGGAAACATTTCAATTTCATTGAAGATGACGAGATCGTCAAGTATATCAATGATATAGGGCTACATATTGTAGAGCATCTTCCAAACCCTTTGCCATACACTTTTCGCTTTTACGTGATAGATAACCCCATTCCAAATGCTTTTGCAGTACCCGGTGGTTACATATTTGTGCACAGGGGTATAATCGAAATCATGGACAACGAGGGGGAACTCGCGAGTATCCTGGCCCACGAAATAGGCCACATCCAAGCAAGGCACATTGCCAAAAGGATAGAAAGATCTAAGGTCTTAAATATCGCAATGCTGGCCGCGATGTTAGCAGGTATGTTTCTTGGTGGCGGCGTGGCTTCTCAAGCACTTATTCGAGGATCGATGGCCACGAACATGTCCATGCAACTGGGACATAGCAGGCAGGACGAGCGTGAAGCTGATCACAGGGGCATGGAGAACCTGGTGAGAGCAGGCTACGACCCGCAGTGCATGTATGACGCCATGAAAAAGGTCTGGAACAACAAGTGGCAAACGGGAGTCGACATCCCCGACTATCTGTCAACGCACCCTGGACTAGGCGAACGTCTCGTATACATCCAGGGTCTGGCCAATGTCAAGAAAAAAAGCGCTACATTGTATCGGTCTAACAAAAGAAAAGGACAGGAACTCTTCCCATTCGTCAATGCTATTCTGTGGGGAAAATATCATGAAGTAAGATCTGCAGAGTACCATTTCAGATCGTTGATTGCCCGTGGGAACCTTGATGGTTCGGCCTACCTGGGTCTTGCACTTGTCCAGGAAAGAGAAGGGAAAATCAAACAGGCAATAAATTCGTTAGCCAAGGCAATTGAAAT
>QMLL01000082.1 GCA_003646715.1 Deltaproteobacteria bacterium | reverse complement strand
CACGGGTTTATCGGGAACACTATCGTCGAGGACTTTGATATCGTAGGTTCCTGGTAGCAGTTTTATCGAGAATGGTTTTGGGGGATCTGTGTAACCGCTCTCAAGTCGATCTTCTTCTCCCTGCCTGAAGATCTGCACATACGCCTGAAATGGTTTTCCGTCTTTCAGAGCAGTGACTTTAAGAATTGTTCCTTTGAATTTTGGCTTTGAAACGACCTTTGTCATCGCAAGGCGGAACTCGCTTGCGTTTCTGGCAGCGTAATATGTTCCTCCTCCAGCTTTAGCAATGCATTCCAGCTGTTGTTTTTCTTCCGGGGTGACGTCAAAACCGATCACGTGCATTACGAACTTTATTCCGCTTTCTCTCAATTTTTTCACAAGTTCGCATGGATTTCCACCGCATGTTTCTTTGCCGTCTGATACCAGCACTATCGTGGTTTCTTCTTCCAGGCTTTGAAGTTTTTCAGCTGTCAGTTCAACCGAGTGACTGATAGGTGTTTTCCCTCTAGGTTTCAATGCTTTAATTTTTTCTATCAGGTCCTGTCTGTTGAGTTTTGCCAGAGGGGCCAGTTCTTCCACATCGTTGCAGTCACCTTTTCTGCGGTGACCATAAGCAACAAGTCCTACGTTTATTCCTGCGGGTAGATCGTCGATCAACTTGATAAGAACGTCTTTTGCGATGTCTATCTTTGCTCTTCCACCAATCTGACCTCTCATGCTTCCGGATGCATCAAGAATGAAAACGATGTTTGCTGATTGTTGAGCCTTGTTCGCTCCTGCCCCCGGTTTTGTGATGACTCCCATAATAGTTAAAGTAAGAAGTAAAATAAGGATTACGGGACGAGGTGAAAAAAAGCGCTTTCTTGCTTTTTTGGTCATCGATATACCCTCCCTTTGGAAAAACGCAGTGAATAAAATCATTTGAGAATAAGTGCCTCAAACATTAAAACAGAGAATACCCTCCGCATTATACATAAAATAGGACGATAGGGTCATTAAAATTCAGCGAAAATAATAAAATGAGCAGATTACAGATTTGTAAGGATTTTGCAATATTAAGGAAATGGGCGTAGAGATAAGAAGTTGGACTACCCGCAGAACCAACTTTTATGTTGAAAGCGAGAAAAATATGTGTGGAAAAAAGGTAGGGGTTTTTATTCTATTTCTAGCAGCAGCGGCGTTCTGTATTTTTGAGATATACGCTTTACTTCTCTTTTCCACCGAGAACACTGAGAGCCTTCCGGATAATTTTGGCAACTTTGTTTCCGTTAGAGAGCAAATTAAGCCTGAATCAGGCGCAAATGATTTCTACTTTGCTGTTGTTGGTGATACCAAAGGGTGCGGAACATTTGAGAAAATTTATGACCGGATTAGAAAGCTGCCTGTGAAATTCCTTGTACTCTTGGGAGATTGCGTAAGGAAACCTACGGAAGGGTATCATTCGTATTTTAGATCCGAGTGCAACGAACTTCGTCCCCCTTTTCCAGTATTCTTTGTAGTAGGAAATCATGATGTGAATGAGAATAATTTCTCTGTATCAAGATTTGAAGAGATATACGGCCCAACGAATTTTTTCTTTAAATATCACGACCAGTTATTTGTATTTTTAAGGATACTGAACAGGCCATATAAGAACACAGAAAGCCTCAATTTTCTGGAAAAGGTGTTAAAGAAAGAACGTGGTTCCTGTGAGAGGGCTTTTCTTTTTATGCATATTCCCCCAAAAGTTACTTACGATTACCAGGTTAAAAGCATTGACGGACGTGATCGGCTTATTTCTCTCATCAACAAATATAAGGTTGATTATGTTATTGGTGCGGATTTTCATGGCTATGCGAGAGTGACGAAGGGAAATACCGTTTACCTTGTTACGGGTGGAGGAGGAGCTCACCTGAAGAGGGTGAAATTCAAACAATTTCATCACGGTATTGTTTTCCGGGTTGGAAAACACAGCGTTTCCGAGCACCTGATTGTAGTTGGCAGGAACGAAGATTTTCAAGACCAGGTTGAACGTTATGTACTGGGTGAGTTTGTTCCTTTTATAAAGTCTTTTCAGGTACTTGTGTTTGGTATGAATCTACTTTCGGTCACGATTTTGGTCTATGTTTTGTTTGTGGCCAGGTCTGCATGGCGGGATTTCCGTTTAGGGGCAGTGAGACTCTTATGTCGGTCCCTTGACCTATTTTGCTCTTTACGTCTATGTCCCCACCGTGGGCATGAATGACTGCTTTTACGAGGCTCAGCCCCAGCCCTAGCCCCCGGTGAGATCTGCTCTTGTCTCCCCGATACAGACGTTCGAATATCCTTGGAAGATCGTGCGGAGCAATACCGCAGCCCGTATCTTTGATGGAAATAACTATTTTGTCCTCAACCTGCCTGGCGCTTATCTCTACTTTGCCTCCTTTCTCAGTGTACTTGATTGCGTTGTCGAGGAGGTTTGCTATGACCTGTGTTATCCTGTTGGGATCGACGTAACCTGCCAGTCTTTCGGGAACGTCCACAGAAATGGTTATTCCTTTATCTTCAGCCACATATTCATAGAGTTCTGCCACTTCTCTGATAGATACAGAAAT
Organism: Deltaproteobacteria bacterium; assembly: GCA_003646715.1. Lineage (GTDB taxonomy): Bacteria > Desulfobacterota > Syntrophobacteria > B119-G9 > B119-G9 > B119-G9. Next base: position 4,591 of record QMLL01000082.1, on the reverse strand, counting down.
ATTTGTTTGTGTCCGGTTTAGCTTCATCACCCCCGTTTCTGCCTCTGAGATATCCATAAGCGTATTGAGAATTGTTATCATTCGCTCGGACTCTTCTGCACAGTCCATAAGTGCTTCCCTGAGGGCATGTTCGTCGGCATCGGATTGCAAGGCCATTTCAACTACTCCACGCAGCCTAGTCAGCGGAGTTCTCAAATCATGGGCAACGTTGTCCAGAGCTTCTTTCATGCCTGTTATAAGAGTTTCAATTTTCTCCAGCATGCCGTTGAAAAGTTGAGTCAGCTCATCAAGTTCGTCGCCTGTCAGGCTGGGAGGGACCCGGCTGTCCATTTTTCCGGTTTTAATAATGTTTTGGACCGTACGGTTGAGGTCTTTTATGGGTCGAAGGGCCCGAAGTGCAAGGAAGGAACCGCCCGCCAGCCCCAGAATGATTACCGGAATCAAAATTCCTGCAAAGATTGTCTGAAATCTTTCCAGAAAATCCTCACGTTCTTCAGGATCTTTACCGATTTGCAGGATGTATCCGTCCGAGAGCCTGTGGGTGGCTACTTCCAGTACATCGTCGTACGTGTTTTCGGTATGATCATGTTCGTCAAAGTTTCCATGTACATGAATCCAATAATTTTCGGAAGACTTCGGAATTCCTTTCTCCAGCTCGTCCCGCCGTATGCCGCCCCACTTTCTGGGAAGTGTTAGCAGTATGGTCTTGTTGTTCTCGTCGGCAACTCTCACCAGGAAACCGCTTCTCTCATTGCTCAATTCTTCCATCCGAATTTCTTTCAACATGGCATCCCTGCCGGCATTTTCATACTGAAGACTGTACTCCTCTACCTTTGCTTCGATTATTTTGCGGTCTTTTTCCTGAATGACCGAAGATAGGAGGAAATATACGAGAACGAACAGAATGAGAGAGCTTAAGATGAATATAGAGGAATACCAGAGTGTGAGCCGGAAAGCAGTGGTTTTTCTAAGTTCCCTGAGGGGCTTTAAGAACATACCCTACACCTCTTATGGTATGGATCATCTTCTCAGCAAATTCCTTGTCCACCTTACTGCGCAACCTGCATACCAGAACATCTACCACATTTGTTTGCGGATCGAAATTATAATCCCACACGTGCTCGAGAATCATGGTTTTGGATACCACTCTGTTTGCATTTCTCATGAGATATTCCAGCAGGGAAAACTCTCTTGGCTGAAGTTCCAGCTTCCTGTCCCCTCTCTTGACCTCCCTCGTTAACAGGTTCATGGAAAGTTCTCCGACGGTAAGCGTCGTGGGTTCGCTGGTGTGGGTGGCTCTCCGTATAAGTGCCTGTATCCTGGCCAAAAGTTCGGAAAAGGCGAAAGGCTTTATCAGGTAATCGTCTCCACCTGACTGAAGGCCTTTTACCCTGTCGTCCACGGTTCTTTTGGCGCTCAAAATTATCACCGGTGTCAATAAGTTCTGCGCTCTGAGCTTTTCAATCAGAGTAAGGCCGTCAATTTTGGGCAGCATGATATCCACTATGGCTGTATCGTACGATTCGGTCAAAGCCATGTGGAGGCCCTGTTCCCCGTCGGTGGCGTGATCTACGGCGTATCCTGCCTGGCTAAGGCCCTGCAGAATAAATGACGCTATGCTTGAATCATCCTCAACAAGCAATATTCTCATACGTTGATAACTCCTTGTTTTTTGTTTGATGCGGATAGGAACTCCGTATACCAGAAAAAATTTCAAGAATCTTTCAGAAACATTACAAAATTGAAATAGTCGGCGTGTGAGTCGTGTGACCTTTTCCTTCTATCATATATTTTTTGAAAGCAACATGGGAAAGCGTTCAGGGTTTTAAGAGAAGATACCTGAAGATGAAAGGAAAAGTCCAGATGATATTGTGAATTTCGAATTTGAATGCAAGCCATACCGGGAATGGGTTGGGATCTCCCGGCCTTTGTCTCAATACCTGTGGTTGTGGTACCCATCTGGGTACATTCCTTAAGTATGCAGCGTACGCGGGACCGAATTTTTCAATCTGGTGAGGTTCCTCATATTTGCTAACTACAACATTGTATGTGAGGAAACTCCAAACGAGCGATAAGGGTGCTACATGAGGGGCCCCGGCCATCAAAGGCAGACCTGTAATAATCAAAATATTCCCAATGTACACAGGGTTTCTGCATAATCTGTATGGTCCAGTGGTAACCAGTTTTTTTCTCTGTGCCTTTCTGTATTTTTTGGGTATTCTGTACCCCAGGTATTGTTGAGCCCATATCCTGATGGCGAGACCCAGGGTAAACCAAACGATGCCAAGCAAAAACACCGTCCCAATAACCATTGCAGGATGCTGGCGGCGGGATTACAAATTTGTAAAAGGGGCAAATGAGGAGAAAAGATAAAGAAATAAGGGACGCAAAAGATATTGAAAAAATTATTAGAGAATCTCTGGTGTGCAGGATCGGGATGTGCGATGGAGAGATGCCCTATATTGTACCGGTTTGTTTTGGATATAAGGATAAAGTGATCTATTTCCATTCGGCGAAGGAAGGAAAAAAGATAGAGGTATTAAAGGAAAACAACAGGGTGTGTTTTGAGTTCGAGACAAACGTGGAACTTTTGACGTCAGAGAACCCCTGCAAATGGAGCATGCGTTATAAGAGTGTTATTGGTTTTGGACGGGCATATTTTGTGGAAGATGAAGAAGAGAAAAAACAGGCACTGGAAATCATATTGAGGAACTATTCTGCTTCTGACGGTTCTTATAATTTTGAGAGAATGGGCAAAATACTAGTAGTGAAGATTGTAATCGATTCCATGACGGGTAAACAATCGGGTTTTGGGGGTTAATGTTTCGTCGGGATGTGATGAAAAAAAGGCTCTTTTTTGTTATTTTCGTTTTCTATGGATTGTTCTACACAGGCTTTGGACTAGCCGCCGAAAAGGATACTCACTGGCAAAACCTTGACGCGGGACTTTCGGTTGCAAAGTTCAATGTTAAGGGAGAAAGTGCAGGCGATCCGGAAGTTGTTGTAATACGGGTGGATCCCAGGCTTTTCAAACTCGTCTTGTTATGTGCGGCAGAACTTAAAGAAAAAAATATGACCGTGAAGCAATGGTGCGAGAAGTACAAGTTAATATGTGGCATAAATGCGGGGATGTTCCAGGAGGATTATAAGTCTAACGTAGGATATATGAAAAATTTTGCCTATGTTAATAATCCCAGGGTTAGTTCCCTGTATAAGTCCGTTATTGCCTTCAACCCACTGGTAGATAATAAGCCCTATTTTAAAATTTATGATATAGATGAGGCTGATGTCCGAGAAATTATCAGGAGCTATGGAACCGTTATCCAGAATCTGAGATTGATCAAAAGACCGGCAGAAAACAGGTGGAGCAGGCAACAGGATAAGAAGTGGTGTGAAGCAGCACTGGGCGAAGACAGCTCCGGAAATGCCCTTTTCATTTTCTGCAAGGAACCGTATTCAATGTACGAATTCAACGAGATTTTGATCAAGTTGCCAATAAATATCGTAAGTGCCCAGCATCTGGAAGGCGGCCCACTGGCTTCTCTTTATTTTTCATACGAAGACGTGTCCATCGAGTTTATAGGCACGTGTGCCATAAACATCGCTGATAGGGATAACAGTTCATACTGGGCCGTTCCAAATGTTCTGGGCTTCAAGAAGAAGTAACGAGCCGTGGTTTATGCAGTTACTTGGTTTTATCCACGATTGCATCTCAGGCATTCCTCCTGAGTCCAAAATTGCTTTGAGTTGCGATAATTGCATCTCCCGAGTATGTTGGCTGTAACTTCCTGATTATACACATGCTTTTTGTTTGTTGACACCTTATGTTAGGGATGATAACCTCTTGTTTGTAGGGAACGTAAAATTGAATGGACGGAAGCTGGTGGTTGTGAAGTATAATCTGGAATATGAATCTGATATAGTGCAGGAATTATAGTAATCGAGGAGTAAACATGGCCAATGGCGGTACTTTGGCTGATGTTTTAAGTGGTCAACGATATCAAAAGACAGTTCTGATTATTTGCATTGTTGCTCTTCTATTCATTGAGATTGCTGTCTTTATTGCTGCTCTGAACAGTTCAGGTAAGAAATCGAGGGTAATTGTATATGACAAGAACGGCTACAAGGTCTTTGAAACCGATGGCACCACGCTGAGCACATACGAAAAGGTTGTATTTGAGAATAATTTTGGACCACTTTCGAATTACCATATCAAGATCGAGAGTGAAAAAATTCCGTTTCCTTTCAGGGCTTGGTTTGCTGCTGCTGTCGGCATACCGGTTGGACTTGTCCTGATCATTGCGTTTATAATAAAAGCTTACCTGGCCCTACTTTATGGAGACAGTGGTGGCGAATCCTTCTCTGAAAGCAAGTCATCCGGTACGTTGGGTTCGTTTTTGTCGCAGGCAACAAAGGTCAGCATATTCCCGCTGGGTATTGCTGTGCTGGTTATCGTGTTGTTAATGTGGATGGTACCCAATTTCCTGGGTGAATTCGCTAGATTGAGTGTGAACACCATCAAGGAGTTCAAGTGGTTTTTTCTGGGAGTTTCCGTATTTCTGGCTGGTCTTGTATGCTGGGTTATTTATCT
>QMLL01000081.1 GCA_003646715.1 Deltaproteobacteria bacterium | reverse complement strand
TGAGACTAAAATATTAAGCACTAGAGCGGGATCATTCCCCAGTTTTTCCTTGACCTTCCAAGGCAATTGGGCAATAATTGCATTAAATAATTGCTAAATTTTGTATATGTATCTTTTCAAATCCGACTGCCCATCAAGTGACCATGGAACTTGACAACTTCACCTGGTACGGACCATTGCTGCGGATTTTCGTATCTGAATCATGTTTTCAAATTCTATTCAATCTCGGTAGCAAACTCAATGTGATACCCGACAACCACGAACCGAATAGCTGCATCAGTAGTCAGGTAGTGGGGTAGGAGCGCTTGTAGGCTGTTTTTGCATTCTGTTGTGTTGACCGCAAAGGGAAGTTAAACTGCAATTTAGAAACATTACCGAAGGGTTAAATAGGCCCAAAGTTTAGGATTATGTCAACTTGGGCATAGCGCAACAAAACTACTAAAACTTAAACATCAAACTGTTACAGCTAACCTGGCAATCGGAAGGAGGTGAGAGCAGAAAAGAGATACCGTAAGTTGGTTCCGTTGAGGAGGGTTTACGGCCTTATGGTTAACTCACTTCACAAGAAAGGAAGGTGAGAATTCATGAAAGTGACGCGAAGGCAATTTATTAAGATCTCCGGGACTGCCACCGCTGGTCTCGCTCTCATGGGCTTGGGGTTTAATTTAAAGCCAGTGGAAGCGTACAGTCTCAAGCTCAGAACAAAGAATGCGAAGCAAACAACAACGATTTGCCCGTACTGTGGGGTAGGTTGCGGGATAATCGTCCACAGCACAAAAGGAAAAGATGCAAAGGTAATTTACACCGAAGGTGATCCAGATCATCCCATCAACCAGGGTGCTTTATGTGCCAAGGGTGCAGCTCTCTATCAGCTCGTTAACAATGAAAGTCGTGTAACGAAGGTTCTTTACAGGGCTCCTTACAGTGATAAGTGGGAAGAAAAAACCTGGGACTGGGCTCTTACTGAGATTGCCAAGAGGGTGAAAAAGAGCAGGGATGCAAGTTTCAGAGTCAAAAATGATAAAGGCCAGGTTGTAAACAGAACTGAGAGCATTGCCCACATTGGAAGTGCTGCTCTGGATAATGAGGAATGCTGGTTGTTGCAGGCTATGATGAGGGCTCTCGGGCTTGTTTACATCGAACATCAGGCCCGTATCTGACACAGCGCTACTGTTGCGGCTCTGGCAGAGTCGTTCGGACGTGGCGCAATGACAAATCACTGGATTGATATTGCTAACAGTGATTGCATACTTATCATGGGCAGCAATGCTGCTGAAAACCATCCCATTTCTTTCAAATGGGTTACAAAGGCGATGAAAGAAGGGGCAACGCTGATCAATGTTGATCCTCGATTTACCAGAACTTCCTCAAGGGCCGATATCTACACGTCACTTCGTCCTGGTACAGACATTGCCTTTCTGGGAGGTATGATAAATTACATCCTTTCCAATAAGCTTTATTTCAAGGAATATGTGGCGTATTATACCAATTGCTGTTTCATTCTCTCCGATAAGTATTCTTTCGAAGACGGTTTGTTTGCAGGTTACAATCCAAAAACCCGTTCCTATGATAAATCGTACTGGGCTTTTGAAAAGGATAAAAACGGTATACCTAAAAAAGATCACACATTGAAGCATCCCAGATGCGTTCTCCAGCAACTGAAGAACCATTATGCTCGGTACACTCTCGACAAGGTGTCAGCCATTACTGGAACACCCAAAGAAGACCTGTTAAAGGTTTATCAGACTTATGCAGCCACCGGTAAACCCGACAAAGCCGGCACTATCATGTATGCTATGGGCTGGACACAGCACACTGTTGGTGTTCAGAACATCAGAACTATGGCGATAATTCAATTGCTACTGGGAAATATGGGTATTGCTGGCGGTGGTGTTAATGCTCTTCGCGGTGAGTCCAACGTTCAGGGGTCTACAGACCATTGTCTGCTGTGGCATATATGGCCCGGATACCTGAAGACTCCTCGTGCTTCAAACACTTCTCTTGCCGCTTACAACAAGAAATGGACTCCCACAACCAAGGATCCGTTGAGTGCCAACTGGTGGGGAAACTACCCGAAGTATTCCGTAAGTTTCCTCAAATCCATGTTTGGAGAGAAAGCCACGGCCAAGAATGATTTCGGCTACGACTGGATGCCGAAGGTAGATGATGGCAAATCTTATTCGTGGCTGGATCTATTTGACGAAATGTACCGGGGTAAGTTTACGGGCTTTTTTGCCTGGGGGCAGAACCCGGCATGTTCAGGTGCCAACGCCAACAAGAATCGTGAAGCCCTTGCAAAATTGGATTGGCTCGTAAACGTAAACATATTTGAAAACGAAACCGGATCTTTCTGGAAAGGACCCGGAATGGATCCAAAGAAGATCAAAACAGAGGTGTTCTTCTTGCCGTGTGCGGTATCGGTTGAAAAGGAAGGTTCCATCACCAACAGTGGTAGGTGGATGCAGTGGAGATACAAGGCGGTGGAGCCCAAGGGGGATTGCAGACCTGACGGCGATATAATAGTCGAATTGTTTAACAAGATTCGCGATCTTTACAAGAAAGAGGGTGGTGCATTTCCAGATCCTGTGCTTAACCTCAAATGGGATTATACATCCAATGGCAAGTATGATCCTCATAGGGTTGCAAAGGAAATTAACGGATACTTCTTGAAGGATGTTACCGTCAAGGGTAAGAAATTCAAGAAGGGCACCCTTGTTCCCAGTTTTGCGTATCTGCAAGCTGATGGTTCCACGTCTTCTGGAAACTGGCTGTACTGTCAGAGTTACAACGAGAAAGGCAATAACGCAGCCAGAAGGAATCCGGTTGACAAGTCCGGAATCGGTCTTTTCTCCGAATGGTCCTGGTGCTGGCCGGTTAACAGAAGAATCATATACAACAGGGCATCGGTGGACAGATACGGTAATCCGTGGAACAAGAAAAAACCGGTTATCAGATGGACCGGCAAGAAATGGGTCGGTGATGTTCCGGATGGCGGATGGCCTCCAATGCTCACTAAGGACGGCAAACTTAATCCGAAGACAAAGTACCCATTCATAATGAAACCGGAAGGGCATGCTCACGTGTTTGGCCCCGGCAGGGCTGATGGTCCGTTCCCCGAATTTTATGAACCCCTTGAATGTCCCGTTTCCGAGAACCCGTTGAGCAGCCATTTACATAACCCGACCGTTAAGCTCTTTAAGACCAGTGCTGACAAGTACCTGATGACCTGTGATCCAAGATACCCGTATGTTGGTACCACGTATCGAGTTACGGAGCACTGGCAAACCGGAGTTATGACAAGGTGGCAGCCCTGGTTGCTTGAATGCCAGCCGCAGTTGTTCTGTGAAATGGATGAGGAACTGGCGAAGCTTAAAGGCATTAAGAATGCTGACCTCGTTATTGTAGAATCGCCGAGAGGCAAGGTTGAAGCGGTTGCTATAGTAACCAAGCGGTTTAAGCCCCTTAAGGTGGAAGGATCGGTCGTACACATGGTAGGTCTCCCCTATCACTACGGTTGGGTCCATCCGAAAAATGGAGGTGACAGCGCTAACCTGCTGACTCCTTCCGTAGGTGACCCAAATACCAAGATACCGGAAACCAAGGCCTTTATGGTTAACGTGAGAAAGAAGGGGGTGTAATAAATGGCTGGTAAAAGTTTCTTTATAGATACAACGCGTTGTATGGCTTGCCGGGGTTGCCAGATAGCATGCAAAAACTGGAACCAGAACAAGGCAAGTGAAACTCAAAACTGGGGTAGCTATCAAAATCCCAAAGATCTGGATGGGAACACCTTTAAACTGGTGAGATTCAGCGAGATGGAAGAGGATGGGAAAATCCACTGGTATTTCTTCCCGGATCAGTGCAGGCACTGTCTGGAACCACCTTGCAAGGATACCATCGAAGGTTACGTAGATGGCGCTGTAATCCAGGATAAGGATACCGGTGCTGTCTTATATACCGAAAAGACTAAAAAGGTTCCTTACGAGGAGGTAAGAGATTCCTGTCCGTACAACATCCCTCGCAAAGCGGCCAGTGGTCAGCTGGTGAAGTGTACAATGTGTGTTGATAGAGTATCCGCAGGGTTGCTCCCTGCGTGTGTTAAGACCTGTCCAACGGGCGCAATGAATTTTGGTGATCGTGACAAGATGCTGGCCCTCGCTAAAAAGCGCCTGGCAGAACTGAAAAAGAAGTATCCCAAAGCCCAGCTTCTGGACCCGGACAGTGTGCGGACAATCTATCTGGTAATTGACGATCCACAAAAGTATCATAAATTCGCCATTGCGAGTAATGATCGAAAGGGTATCAGCCGCAAGCTTGCGATGAAAAAGATGCTTGGGCCGGCTCGTCAGTTGCTTAAACCGGGGCTTCTGGGATAAAATTAAAAATAACCATTGACTGTTGAAGAGGTAAGGGTTAGTCAAACCCTTCCTCTTCTTTTTTGCGGATAAGGATCGAGAAAAGGGATAAAAAGCATGGATAATCTCAAGGGAGAACACGAGCGAATAAGAGAAAATGCTAACAGGATTAGAAAATCGAGAAGTGTCTACGGAGAAATGCTCGATTTTTACGAGAACCTGCTGTACCTCCAGCTAAAATACAGGGCCAGGGTTAATGTTGAAGTTCCCGGTGTATCCGACCAGATAATAAAAACGAAGCTGGACGAGGGATTCCCGCTTTTGAACCGTGAAGACTTTCCTCTGGATAACGATGCCGCTTATAGTTTGTTGGAAGAGATGAAGAAAATTATTCCTGGAGGAAATAGAGAACTCAGGAATGCTTCAACTGACTTGCTTAAATTTCTTAAAGAAAAGCAAAACGGCAAGAATTTCTGGAAATATCTGCTGCGCGCTGAAGAGGAAAAGATCAAAGAGGTCGCAGACGAAGTGGGCTGCGAGATGCAGCAGGTAGTGTTTCTAGGGCTTTGTGCAATTAAACCATCCCTTTGTTTTATCAGATCAAAACTGGAATCCTGGATACCTGAAGGCACGCCATGGCGGAAAAACTACTGTCCCGTTTGCGGTTCTCTGCCTTCTGTGTTGCTGTTAAAGGAGAAAGAAGGAAGGAAGTTCGGGGTTTGTTCATGGTGTGAACATCAATGGTTAATGAACAGGATTGAATGCGCATATTGCCAGAATCAGCTACAGGAATCGCTGGGGTATATTTCTATTGAAGATGATGAAGTTTATCGTGTGGAATATTGTGACAAATGCAAATATTATTTTAAGTTGATCGATTGCAGACCACTTGAATTTGAACCTGTTCCATCACTGGAGGAATTTACTACTCTTCATCTTGACATGGTTGCTCAAAATAAAGGTTACCGGATTCCACCAGTTCTGTCTCCCATAGTGTACGGGGAAATCACAAATAAAGTGGATTAGTGGGTCTTTTTGAGATAGTAGAAACCCCTTTACCTTCCGACCAACGCCGGAATTTACCGGCTGTAGTGCTTGGGGTTTCTGGGTGCTGGATCGAATCCGGCATGACGACCTGTGAGGTTCAACTCCATCGAAAAAACTCTTAATTTAAAGGCAGTGGTTGTTGAGTAACAGGTTGTGCGGATCGGAAGTTTCTAGAACTCCGGTGGAAATTTCACCCTCTGGCATGTTCTCTTTGCATACCTGGCCAGGCTGTATGCTTCTGCATACTGATCTGCCACTACCTCCCATGAAACCACCTGTTCTAGGTATTTTTTGAGATTCTCTCCAAGTTTGAATCTTAACTCCTCATCGCAAGCAAGCTGTATCACCCTTTGCCTCAACATTTCCCTGTTTGTAAACAGTAACCCACCTTCACTCTCAAGGGTTTGTGCTGTGAGACCTTCCAGGGGGGCTGTAGTAATGAAAGGCTTGTTCAGCGCAATTATTCGTGCAAGGGTGCCGGACTGCGTTTCATCTACCGTGGGCAACACCACGAAATCGCATACCGCCATCACCTTGTAGTACAATTCTCCTCGTGGTACGAATTCGTAGTAGTGTGCCAGCCCTTTATGCTCAAGGATTTCCAGTTCGTGCAAATACTTTTTATAGTCTTTGTAGTGTGCCGGATCCCTCATGGTTCCGGCAGCAAGAAGATCCCAATCCTGACCTGTCTCTTGTTTGATAGTTACGGCAATCTCTTCCCACATGCTGGTTAGAATATCCCACCTCTTGTTTGACTGTATCCATCCCACCAGTCCAACTAGATGCTTGCCGAAATTTGGGATTTGGTCTAACCCTAGCTCTTTTCTTAATTTAGGAATATCTTCCGGGGACCAGCGCTTATCAGGACGTGCTCCGTGAGGAACAATCATAATATTCGTTGGCATTTGCCAGTTGTAGTTGTTAAATGTCCATTCCAGGCGCCACTTCTGATAGTGGCACTTAAAAAAGACTACGTCTGATCTTTCGCACAGTTCGTAGATAAAATTTGCCTCCCATTCTCTCAAACGGCCGTGTACTGTGTGAGGTTCTACAACAATGGGCCATTCACCGATGGCGTCAAGAAGTGTCAGAAATCCTTCGTTATGGTCTCCCTGTCCTCTTTCGTCCACGTGCTCATAGAGCCCGTATTCGTGTTCAATATGGATTGCATAAGGTTTTAATTTCGAAACCAACTTCGCTACTTTTCGCCACCAGTCTCTCCGCTTTATGTCTATGATAGGAAAAACGCCTTCTCCTTCGCCATCCAGATGACTGATTACCAGTACTTCCCTTTCTGGGAATCTTTTCTGTATGAATTCCCTTGCTTCTTCGCAAAAGGTCGCTATTCCGCATAATCTTGGAGGATAACTTGAAATCATTACAATAGGTCGCTTTTTACGCATAATCAGCTCCTCTTCAACACAATGCGTATTCGAAATAATTTAGATTTTCATATGCAGACACACGGCATGAAGACAAAATACGTAAAGAAATAGTCTGTAAAATCCTCACATGAATAAAGTATTCCTGGGGAGATAAAATACATAGGTCGTCTTTATAATATCGTATTGTTTTCGGGTCTCTATTTTAATTGTTTTGTACAGATCATTCAATGTTTCACACGTGTTCAGTTTGGTCAGGAAAAGGCTCGGATTATAAAAATCGGGATGCAAGGGCAAAAGAAAGTGATTAACGTCTCCCTGCCATTTTACGTTTAAAATGTTTTTTAAGGAGAGTATTTTTTTGTAAACACTTCTGAGAAGGTCCGTTCGGAGTATTGGTGCGGTGCTATTGACAACACATTCCATTAAACCTGCCAGATGGTAAACATCAATAGCTCTGT
>QMLL01000080.1 GCA_003646715.1 Deltaproteobacteria bacterium | reverse complement strand
ATATTCTTGAGATAGCACCTCAACTTGCCAAACGTGGTGTTAACATGTGCTTCAATACGGTGATCAAGCGAAGCAATTATAAAGATCTGCCACTTTTTGCCCGTTACGTTCATTCGCTCGGAATAAAACTCTCTTTTAGCACTTACAACGGTTGGCGCGTGGGAAATCTTGAGTATACAATTCCTGATGATGAGCTGTCTGAATTGAAAGGGGTTATTGAGAAACTTAAAAAGATAAGAGACGAACTTGGTCATATAGAAACCAGAGACTATTATTTTGACAGGATTCCCGAGTTTTTCCAAAAAGGCGGGATTTCCGGATGCACGGCCGGTATTAACTGGGTGCAGGTGACACCAGATGGATATATAAAAAGATGTTCGGACTTTCCGAAAAGATGTCACTGGAGTGAATGGACAAAAAAGACATTTAAGCCAACTGATTGCACCAGATGCTGGTACTCCTGCAGAGGTGCTGCACAGGAGCCTTTTACTTTCAAACGGCTGGTTGAGATGGCCAGAGAAACCCTGGAGTAGAGAACCGGGACTATGTCTTACCAGGTTGAAAATCGTTTTGTGAAAAACGATAAATATTTCTGGGTTGTAATATTTTTGCTTGTATCAATAGTCTATCTTGCCAGTATTAACCGACCTCTTAGAGATGCCGAATCCAAGTATGCCGAAATACCAAGAGAAATGATTGTAACCGGAGACTGGGTTACACCTCGTCTTGACTTTGCGAGGTATTTTACGAAACCTCCACTGACCTTCTGGGTAACAGCCGTAGCATACAAAATCTTTGGTGTTCATCCGTGGGTTGCAAGGCTCACAAACATCATGTGGGCTTTTCTGGCTGCTTACCTGCTTGGAATTCTTGCATCCAGGATGTATGGTGCCGGCACGGGACGAATCGCCGCTGTGATGTTCATTTTAACAGCGGAGGTCTTCACATATTGTCTTGATGCAGGGATCGAGTTTGGCTTGATAAGCTGCATTATAGCTTCGTTAACTGCTTTCTGGATATATGTTAACGACGGAAGAAAACTCTATCTAAGGCTATTTTACCTGGGACTGGGGTTGAGCTTTCTTGCCAAGGGTATTCTCGGGTTTGCTTTGCCGGCTACCATTGCCGGATTGTACTTAATTTGTTCAGGAAGACTGCGAGAGGTCTGGAAATTTCTTGACGTTCCGGGGCTGGTCATTCTGGGTCTTGGAGTCCTTCCGTGGACCATAGCCATGTCTATGAGACATCCTGATTTCCTCAAATGTTTTGTCATAAATGAACATTTCGGGGCGTTTCTCGGGAAACGCGATTCCAATGATGCCCTCTTTCCTACGGGACTTTTTCTGGCACTCAGTGCCGGTGAATTTTTCCCGTGGATTCTTTACCTGCCTATCATAATCAGGGGGACTATTTTAGCCCTGAAAGAGGGAGGGGAGGAAAAGGAAAAGGTACTTTTCCTCGGTGCATGGTTATTTGTTCCGCTAATGGTGTTTTCGCTTTCTAAGAGCAAGGTCGACTTTTACGGCATGCATTTTTATCCGCCATTGCTAATACTGCTTGCCATGCAGCTTCGAAGAACCCTCATGGAAAAGCAAATGACATCTCACCGGCTGTGGAGCTATCCCTGGTTGCTGGTGCCCGTGCTTGCAATTGTCTCCCTTGTGTTCCTTAAATCGCAAGAAAGTAGCCAGCTTGTTGAAGGCCTAGGTATCCCTTCAATTGGAGTGGCATACGAATTTCTCATTACTGCTGCGGTGCTTGGATTTTTGATTTTCTTTTGCTGGACAAGAAAGAAAACGCGGCATGCCTTTGCTGTTATAGCGATCTTTATGATTTTTTTCTTCTATTTTACAGAGAAAATGTTCGTAGCTGCTTATCCGGATGATTCCATGAAATTTGCGGCCGATAAGTACAATCAGGTTGCAAAAGAAGGGGATATACTCTTCTCTGACGAACTGCCCGAGTTTGCTCACATAGCGATTCTTCCCTACTACACCGGAAAGCGTGCCTACCTGCTTAGAGACCAAAAAAATTCCAAGCTCTACTTTCTTCTGAAAGATCGAATGGAGTTGTGCTTTAATGAAGATCAGTTCAAGCAGAATGTGATTGAACAAGGAAAAATTTATCTAGTTGGAAAGACAAAAAAAACCATAAGGAGGCTAGATAAACTGGGACTCGGGTATCGAATACTTGCAAGAAGTGACGGCAAAGCTTTGTTTGTGGTTATGGCGCACCTGAAGGACTGAACGATCCATGTCAGAGAGATACCTTCGAGTTGTGCACTTTATGTTGAATTTTTCCCCACACTTCCTGCTATGATGCTAACGTAGGTGCATCATTCTGCTATTAATGATGCCGCAGAAAAGTATCGAGGATTAACAGCAAGTACATATGAATGGAGTAACATGTAATTTAAATTCCAATAAACGAGGGATATCTGCATGAAGGTAAAAGAAATTATGACAACCAGGATAGAACAAATAGATGCGGACCAGACGGTGTTCGATGCCATAGAGAAGATGATCGAGAGGAGAATAAGGTCGCTTGTGGTCAAATTCCCGGGCGAAGATGGTGCCGATGGAATAGTAACGGCACGAGATATTGTATTTAAGGTGATAGCGCAGAAGAAAAACCTCAGACAGGTAAAAATTTCGGAAATCGCATCAAAGCCTTTAATTTGTGTGGACCAGCAGACGGAATTGGGAAGTGTTGCCGAGTTGATGGAAGAATCCAATGTTGAGAGAGTTTTTGTTCGGGACGATGACAAAATTATCGGGGTTGTGGCTTTGCTCGATATAATGGCAGGCACTTTGATAATGAGGGCGCGAGGGCAAAATGTTATTTAGCAAGTACTTTTCCAGGGGGAAGAAAGAGGAGAAGGTCCTTGAAAAAATAAGGTCGCACATAGAACTGCTTTGCAAAGCGTGCGAGCTTTTCAGCACCGCTCTCCAAAGCGAAGACACTGGTTCAATGAGGGCAATCATTGATCTGGAGCGGGAAGCTGATGGAGTAAAGAGGAAAATAATTTCTGGTATCTATGAAGGGGCGTTTTTGCCCTACCTGAGGCCTGACCTGTGCAGGTTTGTTGAAACCGTGGATGATATTTTCGACATGCTTGAAGACACGGCATTCAATGCCATGAGTATCTATTTGCCTCATAGTATACGGGAAGAATCGTTCCGAGTAGCCTTTTTGAACAGCAGAATGTGTGAAATGCTCTTAATCACTTTCGACGCCATGGTGGAAGGAGAAGACCTAAGGGAAAGGGTTCTGGCTATTCGGATATACGAGAAAAAAATAGATGACATGAAATTCGGTATTCTTTGCGATCTTCGGGAACTGGCCATAGATAGCTACTGGTACGGTAAGGCTCTTTCCGACTTCGTAACCGGGCTTACAAGCATCAGCGACATTATTGAAGACGCCTGCGATCATTTGCAAATCATTCATCTTAGTATGCGCTAGCGGGGACCGAGGACTATGTGGAAGTTATCGAGCGGCGTTTTTATGGGCTGGAGCCTCGGTGCCAATGACTCTGCCAACATATTCGGAACTGCTGTTGCCACGGGCGTTGTAAAGTATGGTGTTGCCATAGCACTTACGGCAGTTTTTGTTATGCTTGGTGCAAACCTAGAAGGTCCAAAATGCATGGCCACTGTCGGAGGCGTATCCCGCCTGACTCAAATGGCTGCTTTTTGGTGCACACTAGCCACAGCCATCACCATCGCATTGCTAACTTATCTGGCCATTCCTGCATCTACCAGCCAGGGAATCATTGGGGCAGTGATAGGAGCTGGAATTATATCTGGAACTGCCGATTTCTCTAAACTTTACAAGATTGTCGTATGCTGGCTTTTCACCCCCGTTGCGGGATACGTTTTTTCTCTGTTCTTGTATCGTTTACTTGGTCACCTGATGAAAACGGCTAAGATTGGTATAGCTCGCAAAAACCTGTTTCTTGCCACCGGCTTGCTGATCTCAGGCTGTTATGGTGCCTATACCCTGGGAGGCAATAATGTTGCGAACGTCACGGGCGTCTACGTTAGTTCGGGTATGCTTTCTGCCAGGCTCGCTGCATTAATCGGGGGACTCAGTATTGCCGCCGGCGTTCTTACGTACAGCAGAAAAGTGATGATGACGGTGGGGAAGGGTATCGTCCCTCTGGATCCTTTTTCGGCGTTTATCACTATGCTCTCTGAGGCATTGACTCTTCACGTATTCACGCAACTTGGAGTACCGGTGTCTTCTTCTCAGGCGATAGTGGGAGCCGTGGTAGGAGTAGGGTATGCTGGCGATTCTCGAACCGTGAGCAAAAAGATGCTCGTAAAAGTTGGGCTCGGGTGGCTCGCTACCCCTCTACTAGCAGGAATTCTCACATATCTTTTACTGAAATTAACGGTAGTGTTTTTGTGAGGCACACCTGGATGCGCTTAGCTATGACTGCAAAAAGGAGCGTGCTTGCTCGGTGACGATGAATCTGAGCCTTTTGAACTTGTGACTATCGACGTGATCAAGCGTGTGGCAAAGTTGGCGGAGGGCAGGTTTTATGAATTGTGCAAAAAACGGTTTCTTCTTAACCTGGCTTAAAAAGACAAAAGCTGCCAGGATCTGAAGATTTCTGCATAGGGCAGTTAACCAGTACCAGTTAATGAATTCTTCCCTGGAGGCTTTAATTTGAAATTTTATTTCGTCAAAATATCCCTCTAAAAGTTCTGCCTGGAGTTGCTGTGAGACGCCGACGTAAGGATCAATCAAAAATGAAGCAAGATCGTAGGTAGGTGGTCCGAACCTTGCTCCTTGAAAGTCTATAAAGTAGAATTTTGCTTCTTTGATCATGATATTGCGAGACTGAAAATCCCGGTGCATGAGAAAGTTGTTCGGTATTTCCGACACCAGCTCTGCAAGATGTTTAAATTCGTTTTCTAGGTCAGATTCTTCAATGGTCAAACAAAGATACCGGGACAGAAATTCGTTTTTGAAATAGAGAAGTTCCCGCTGGTAGATAAATTCGCTGTCATAAACTGGAGTATCGAAACACCAGCTGCTGTCAAAGCCTCGTGCCCCCTCAATATTCATTTTTGCCAGCTTTTCCAGGATATTTACGTACCAGGCCTTGCTTTCGTTGTAAGTGTCTTGAAAATCAATTACTGACTGGAGATGCAAATCACCGAGATCTTCCAGGATAATAATTCCTTTTTCTTGGCTGTACGCATAGATTTCCGGAACTGGAATTCCTTTTTTTCGCAGATGGTTACCAATGTAGTAGTACGAATCATTTTCGTTTGTACGAGATAAAGTGTCAGGTGGTGCCACAATGGCAACGTAATTTGTTTTGCCAGTAGCGACTCGGTAAAACTTTCGTAATGAACCGTCTCCGTGCATGGGTTCTATTTGAAGATCCCGTGGACCGGGAATTGGCGTTTCCGGAGCAGGCAGAATACGGAGGATATCCTGAGCAAGAGTATGATTAATATCGCGTATCATGTTCGGAGTCATATGCGTGTAGCACCTTTTCGACTACCGGGAGAAGGAACTTACCTTGGGTTTTTAGCTTAGTCTAAGGGCCTGGATTCCCGCCAAGCCTAACTCGGTCATAACTTTCGCGGGAATGACGGTTATATTGTCATTTTGCGATCCCTGAATTGTCATTTTGTCATTTCTGTATCGGTTGAATACTTATGTCATTCCTGCGCAGGCAGGAATCCAGTATTAGTAATTGTAGTCATTATGCTCTCATGAGCTTCATTTTTTGTTATTCCGATTATCGAGACGATAGTTACTACATCTCGGGCAGCAGTATCTCATTTTTCATTGATTCTTGTACAGTACAATTATCGCACACGATAGTGTCTTCGAGTTGTATATCTTTCCCCACCAACACGTTATCCCAGATGATAACATTTTTGAGAATGGTATTGGCATCGACTTTAGAATTTCTACCAATGCAGACGCTTTCTTCTAACTTGGCAGACCGATGTATGGCGGCCGTGCTATGAATGGACGGAAAACTTACGTTTGTTAGCCAGGGAGCAAACTCCTCAGAGTTTCTCATTAATCTTTTGTGTGCTTCTACGTATCCTTCCACGGAGCCTACTTCCTGCCATGTTATGTGAGGAACGAACATGGCTTTCACCTTTTCACCGGCCGATATAGCGTTTTCGTAGGTTTCGATAATAGAGAAGAATTTTTTATTTGGCGAATATCTCAGGACAATATCTTTGTTAACTACATGCATACCGGTAAATGCAAGGAAACGAAGTTCCGGATTCTTATCTGCAAGTGGTTTAGCTTTTTCTCCGAATCCTACTATTGAAAAGTCCCTGTCGACAAGGACGTTATTGTACTCAGGTAAATCGATCATAACCATCGTAACTGCTGCCCGAGATTTTAGGTGTACTTGCCACACCACTAAAGGATCTATGCCCGCAAGAATGTCTCCATTTATTATGAATACTGATGTTTTCGTGCCGGGAATTTCCTCAATCATTCTATAAATTCCGCCTCCTGTCCCTAGAATTTCTTCTTCGTGATAGGTTTTCACTTCCAGGGCATAATCGTGTTGACAAAGAAATGATGATATTTGCCCGGACAGGTGGTGAGTATTTATATGCACATGGTTGAATCCTGAACCAGATAGAGATCGCAGCAAAATATCCAGTAAGGGGTGTCCGCAGATAGGAAGTAGCACTTTCGGGCGGATATAGGAAAGCGGTCTTAATCTTGTTGCATAACCTGCGGCCAGAATAATTGCGTTCATTAGATGTGGAGGTACCTCCTTAAGAATACTTCCCTGTAGATATGTGAATACTTACCCTTTTGATGCAAAAATTGCAAATTTCCGGTTTTCGTTCGACTGATTTATTTTTTCCTGGAAGGTACGGGGATGCGGTATTTTTTGATTTTACTCTGGAGGGTCTTAAAATCGATATCCAGGACTCTAGCGGCCTGGGATTTGTTGCCCTTGGTTCGAATAAGCGTTTCTCTGATAATGTTGGCCTCAAATTCAGAAACGGCTTCGGCGAGGTTTTTCCCAACCGGAACCTTGTTAATCTGAAGGGGAGGCTGAGTTGAACTGGAATGCGAATTCATGAATATCTTGTTATTTCCTTCTGATGGGAGAAGAGAAGGATTAATCTCGCCATCAGCCAGTAATGCTGCACGTCGTATCGAATTACGGAGTTCCCTGATATTTCCGGGCCAGGAGTAATTGAGCAGATGATCCAGTGCATCTTCCGTGAAACCTTTGATATTTT
>QMLL01000079.1 GCA_003646715.1 Deltaproteobacteria bacterium | reverse complement strand
TGTAAACAAGGTGGTTTACGTAAACGGACACAAGCTGAAAGAACCATACATCCAGCATACAAGCCCGCAAATAATTCCTGCCGGTCTGGGACCGAGAGATAATTTCGGCCCCATTACCGTGCCACCTCACTCACTTTTTGTCATGGGAGACAACAGGGACGAAAGTTACGATAGCCGATGGTGGAAATTTGTCGACTACAGCGAGTTAAGAGGCAAAGCATTCATCATATACTGGTCGTGGGATAGCGAAAAATTTACACCGAGATGGAGCAGAATAGGACACATCATCCATTAACAGGGGAACAGATCTTCCCGTTGCACGTGAAATAGAAGGAGAGAGGATGAATCCGGAAATAGAAAAAGTTTTGAGCAAATTCAGCTATGGTATTTACCTTCTTACCTGTCGTCACGAAGATGTAAACTATGGCATGATAATTTCGTGGGTTACTCAGGCTTCCTACGATCCCCCACTGGTTCTTGCGTCTGTGAAAAGAACAAGGAGAGTTCTGCCTTTCATTGAAAAAGCAAAGTATTTTTCGCTCCAGGTTCTGGAGAACACCCAGGCTGATTTACTCGCTTCTTTTAAAACACCAAACCTTGAAGAACGATTTGCCGGTTTATCTTACCAGGTTTTGGACACCGGTGTACCGGTACTGACCAACGTCCTTGCATACGTTGAGTGCAAACTGAAAGAAATATTCACTCCCGGAGACCATGCTCTTCTTGTAGGAGAAATAGTTTCCGGAGAATGCTTCAAGGAGCATGGTATACCTCTTACATGCAAGGATCTGGGAAAGGTATATCTGGGGAAATACTAGAGAAAATACCTCTTATCCCGGCTTTTTACCCGCCTAATTTAACAAACGGCAAAATTATGCGCATCTGAAAATAACTGACAATGATATGAGGCTTTCTTTTTTCATAAACAGAAATCTTAGACTTCTCTGGTTTGGACAGGTCATTAGCCAGGCTGGAGATTCTCTTTACCAGATTGCACTTATCTGGTTGCTGCTGGAAATGACGGGTTCAGCTACGGTAACAGGCCTCGTTACCATGAGCAGTTTTCTCCCCACGCTCCTTTTCGGACTCTGGGCCGGGGTCCTGGCAGATCACGTTGACAGGCGAAATCTCATGATGGGTACTGATATCGCTAGAGCCCTTCTTGTACTGATTTTGCCAGTTTTGTTTTACATGGGAAAATTGAACAGTTTGATCCTTGGTATCATTACTTTTTCAATCGCCAGCTGTTCTGCCTTCTTCAACCCTGCACGAGACGCTATAATACCTCAAATTGTCCCGAAAGATGCTCTGACCAAGGCAAACGCGTTAATCCAGACATCATGGCAACTGGCTGTTTTGCTCGGTCCTCTCCTAGCCAGTTTTTTGTTGAAGACCCTGGGTGTAGTTAATCTTTTTTTCGCAGACTCTTTTAGCTTCGTTGTTTCACTGACCCTTATTTATTTGCTGAGAATTGATCCACAGAATCCCCCTCCAATCACGGAGAAACAGGAAAACAATAAAACTGGTTTTTCCAAAGTATGGTCACTGATCGGGGAAGGCGTACAACATGCCATAAATAATAAGGTCATATTAATACTCCTGATCATTACCGCCCTGGATAATTTAATTCTCATGGGAGCAGCAATGATTGGAACTCCCATATTCGTGAAAACAATTCTTGGGAAAAATGCTTCGGTGTATGCCTTGATCGAAGCCTGTTATGCCAGTGGCATGGTCATTGGCATCCCACTTGTGCACTTCCTGGAAAACCGCATGACAAACGGGAAAATGATTGCCTGGGGAATGATTCTTGATGGCCTCACTTTTATACCCTTACTATGGATACGTACTACCGCAGGGGCTATAATCACCATTCTTATTCATGCCATATTTATCCCTATGATAACCGCAGGCAGAGCTACACTTATACAGCACTACGTACCAGCAAATCTTCAGGGGAGAATATTCAGTCTCAACAGCATGGCGGTTGTCGGCTGCACGGCTCTTTCCGTGTCGATTACAGGAGTACTGGCAGATTATATCGCTATCAACTACATCTTTGCTGGCATTGGAACAGGCGCGGCACTTTGTGGAATGGTTGCGTTATTTTTCAGGTCTTTCAGAGAAGCCGATTAAATTTAAATTCTGCATAAAATGACCAAAGACAAATATTTCCGTTGAAATGATCACATCCTTTAAGTATCTTAGGTTAAACTAGCAATCACGGATGCATAACAACCTATGTCGGAATATGTATGGTGCAAAAAAGAAGAATCTCGCCTGCCTATTTACCGGTGTTTTTTCTGCGGAAGAACCTGTTATCCTGAAAAAGAATTAAGGGCACAAAAAGATAAAGTAATAGCGGATTTGTTAGAATCCGGAAAATTTAAGGAGTGTTATATTATGAAACGAAAAAGCACAAAAAAAGAAACGGTATCAGTGCTGGATTTTGGTAGTCAGGAAAAAGATCAACAACAGGCAAAAAATGGGGAGACTCCCGAAGAGACCAGGATATTCCTGATGGAAGATGGCGAACTAAAACCTTTTTCTCCGAACGACTTTACAACTTCCATCCTGTACCACGAAGAAGAATCATACACTATAGAAAGAAAGCTGGTTCGCCCGGGAGCATCCAAGAATGTGGTATTTTCCGGGAAGAGACCCTCAAGAAACACGACGCCTATCATCGTAACCAAGGATGGCAATTATATCCTGCTTGAGTCTTGGCAAGAACTGGATGCCAACCCGCAGCAGTTGCTGAACGCAAAAGAAGTTATCGGAGCCTCAGCAGTCAGACAGGTTTTCGTGCTTACAAAAAAATAAATATTACGATTCCAGTAACTCTCGCAGCTCTGCCAGGGTAGGATTTTCTCCTGTCTTGCAAACCTTACCGTTCACAATGGTAACGGGGAGTATTTCAAGTCCCTTTTCATCTATGAGGGATTTTATTTCACTGTTTTTCTCGAATTCATCCTTATTTCTATCAAGGGTAAAATACGAAATGGAAACCCTATCTCCATATTCTTTCCTTATGCCGTAAAGTACCGCGTGCAAAACCATCATTCCCCGCTGTTCACCGGGTCTACAAGCGCAGCCAGCAGTTCTGTCATAAATCTTTATCTGATGAACTTTGTCAGTCATTTCCACCTCCACTGTCGCTTCGAGTACTATTCACTTAAACGTACATCATTGTATTTTCCCTGATATCCATATAATCATCAAGCTGTTTTTGCCATTCGTTTTCGATGTCTTCAGGATGCTCACCTGATTCAAGGGCCAGACGAACAGAATCGTCTCCAAGTATGATATCAATGGGAAGCTTCCGGTATTCATATTCGTAGGGAGGAGGCAACCATTCAAAGATTTCACCATACACTTCCAGAATTGCCCAAAGAAGCGCAAGGGAAGTAAAATAAGGCTTGAAACTTTTACTGTCTGTCACGTGCAGCTGAAAACCTCTGCAAAGTTCTCCAGCCCACTTATCGAAAGTAGGTCTGAAAGCCGTAACCCTCAGAAACACCCCCGGCAAGTTTACTTCGTTGAGTTTTTCCTTCAGACGTCCTGGATTTATGAATGGCGCTCCCATAAACTCAAAAGGCCTTGTAGTTCCCCTGCCTTCAGAAATATTCGTCCCCTCCCAGATTACCTGCCCCGGATACACCAGGGACGTGATAAACGACGGCATATTGGGGGACGGTAAGACCCACGGCAACTCACAATCAGGGAAAAGAAATTCCCTCCTCCAGCCTTTTAAAGGTATCACTTCCAGATCACAGTCGTAGCCAAACTCCCTTCTCGCCATGAGCATCAATTCCCCAAGTGTTAATCCATGCCTCATGGGTACAGGAAACAAACCTACGAAAGATTCAAATTCAAGGTTTAGCACGTTACCTTCAACTGCTTCCCCGCCAATAGGATTTGGTCTGTCCAGAACAACAATTCTTGTTGAAGTTTTACTAGCCACCTTCATACATAACGCCACGGTCGAAGCAAACGTGTACACGCGAGTGCCCACATCCTGTAGATCCACCAGGAGAATATCGATTTTTTCCATAAGTTCTTCCGGTGGTTCTCGCCTCTCGCTGTAAAGGCTGATGATCGGTACTTCGGTAGACGGATCCACGTCATCCGGAGATTCATCCATATTCGCCTGTTTATCACCCCAGAAACCATGTTGTGGCGTGAAGATAACTTTAATCTGAGCGCCTTCTTTGAGGAGAACATCTTTTACGTGACTATAATCACCCAAGATCGAGGCCTGATTAACAAGAAGTCCGATTTTTGCCTTCTTAAACCAGTGGGGTTTTTCTCGGAGTAAATTTTCTGCCCCTAGCTTAACCATAATATTGCCGAAAATTGACTCTGTTGTTATCAGCTTGACTTATCAACATTCTTTCTATATTTATTTTCCTAGTGTTTTGGTTAGATTATCTATTATTTACCCCCCATTTTCAACCTTTAAAAGGAGGAGATGCATGGATTTGCTAGAAATAATCAAGGGTAGAAGGAGTATCAGACGTTACCAGGACAAAGAGATACCGGAAGATGATCTGAATAAGGTACTCGAAGCTGTTCAATGGTCGCCTTCCTGGGCTAATACCCAGTGCTGGGAGCTTGTTCTTGTTAAAGATCCCGAAATCAAGAAGGCTCTCCAGGAAACCATGGGTAAGGGTAATCCTGCTAAAAAATCCATTACCGAAGCACCAATAGTTATCGCTATGTGTGCAAAACTTAAAAGTTCAGGATATTACAAGGGAGAAGTCACCACAAAATTTGGGGATTGGTTCATGTATGACCTGGGGATTGCCACGCAGAACCTCTGCTTAATGGCCCATGCGCTGGGTCTGGGAACTGTTATTGTCGGATTGTTTGATCACGACAAAGTTGCCGAAATTTTGAAAGTACCGGAAGGATATGAAATAGTCACGTTGATTCCTATTGGCTATCCCGCTGCTGATTCAAAGGCGCCCAAACGAAGAGACATCAAAGAATTTACCCACGAAAATACATTTTAGGCAATATATTCAAGGCCCCCATTCGTTTAGAAGGGGGCCTTTTATTATTCTTTTACTATTCTTGCATCCACTACCAGAAATTTTCCATCCGTGTAGGTAATGGGATTCAAATCCATTTCCTGTAATCCAGTCTCCCGTATTGCAAAATTGCCCACCTCATCTAGCATTCGAACAAGTTCATTCACATTAACAGGCGGAAAATCCCTGAAGCCGTCTCTCAGCTTGGGCCAGCTTTTTAATTCCTCTACCATTTCAGTATAGTCAGCATGCGATGCGGGCAATAACCTGAAGCTAACATCCCTGATCAACTCAAGAAATACTCCACCCAAACCAAAGCTCAATACATGATCGAAGTTCTCATGCCGTTGCACACCAATAAAAAATTCAAAACCAGGCTTGATCATGGGCTCAATTATTACGGAAGCCTCCGGGTCTAACTCCCTTCGCAATTTATCAAGCTTCACATAGGCTCTTTCCAGTTCCTCGTAGTTTTCAAGCCCAATTATTACGCCACCAATCTCAGTTTTGTGAGTATACTTGGACGAAGAAAGCTTTAATACCACAGGAAAACCGAAATACTCTGCGCTTGCTTCCAGATTCATAATTGAATCAATCTTTTCTGTCGGGACCACATCTATCCCGCTTTCTCGCAGCATAAGTTTTGCTTCATGTTCAGGAAAAACCATGATCTCACCTTGATCTATAACCTGGAGTTTATATGAAAGTCCCCTATTCTGCTAAGCCTATCTTGAGCCCGGAGCTTTCATTGTTCGTTGTTGCTGGCCACATTGAGTCCAGCAATGCTGGTTAGTTGCTAACCTTCCTATCACGATTCAACATTTTGTATCTTCGAAGCAAAGCGTTAAGAGCTGTTGCTCCGTCTTCCGGGGTCAGGTAACAGCAAACCCGGCGCCGTGCCAGCTCTTCGAGATAACGCTCAGCTTCGTACTGATTTGCAAGAAGCACCATAACCACGGGCTTTTTAACGTCTTTTACAAACTTTTCAATTTCCGCAATCGGTATTCTTATCAGTGCGTTGAAACTCCAGACCAGAAAAAACGCATCGAAGGATTCATCACGAAGGACTTCAAGTACCCCACTGTAATTTTGAGGCAAAAAGCCGAGGCCAGTCAGATCTATAGGATTCTGGAGTTCTACCGGTGTTTTTTCACCGATAACGGATCTGATTCCTTGCCTTGCATGATCGGAAATATCGGGAAACTTCCAACCAGCGTCAAGCAATCTATCCATTCCTACAATGGACGGACCGGCAGTGAAAGTCATCGCACAGACACGGTCACCTTCCGGTAAATTCAACATAGCTAATGCCTTGGAAGCAACTGCCGCGTCCCATGCACTGTCAACTTCCACCAACCCAGCCTGCTTAAACATAGCCCTGTATAAATCGTATTCTCCTGTTAAACTTCCGGTGTGTGTCAGAGTCGCCTTCGCGACTTCTTCGTTTTTACCCGCTTTGTACACGACAACAGGCTTCTTCGCGGTGATTTTCCTTGCACATTCATAAAATTCCCGGGCATTTTCAAGCCCTTCTACAAATAAGCTAAAAACCCTGACATTCGGATCCAGATTTATCACTTGCAGGTAATCTGAAAATCCGGTAACTGCGCCATTCCCTACACCCACAAAATGACTTAGACCACACATCATGGTCCGCAAAGAACAGGCAATGGTAAGACCCACTCCCCCACTCTGGGAAATAACAGCAATTTCTCCGGGAAAGGTGTCAAAATGCCAGAAAATGCTATGAAAGTCCTTATGAAAATTCGAAAATCCGTGAGTATTCGGCCCTATGACCGGAATTTCGTATTTCGCAGAGATTTTCTGCAATCTTTCTTCCAGGGCCTTTCCATCCTCATCTACTTCTTTAAAGCCCCCTGCTACAATTACTGCTCCGTTAGCACCCAACTTTCCGGCTTCTTCCAGAATATCCATAGCGGCATGTTGGTTGAGAAGAATTATCACCAGGTCGAGGGGTTCGCCGATGGAGCGTAAATCTGGATAACATTTGATTCCCATGACGTTTTCGTACTTGGGATTCACAGGAAATATTTTTCCCCTGTAAAAACTGGAAACCAAATTGTAAACAGGACCAATTCCCACGGAAACCTGATCCACCGACGTCCCGACAATCGCGACACTTTCCGGATTAAGAGCCTTGCGTAGCTTCTCCATCATGACATCAGACAGCACTCCAAAACCTCCCCATTTAGGAAAAAATTACTTCA
>QMLL01000078.1 GCA_003646715.1 Deltaproteobacteria bacterium | reverse complement strand
TTTCGCGAAATGATTATATCTGCCTCATGTTTCAGCCTGTTAATTGATAATACTGCATATAATTAAC
This sequence comes from Deltaproteobacteria bacterium, assembly GCA_003646715.1. GTDB lineage: Bacteria > Desulfobacterota > Syntrophobacteria > B119-G9 > B119-G9 > B119-G9. The sequence continues at coordinate 7,242 of QMLL01000078.1, read as the reverse complement.
ATTCCCCCTGTTGATGAATCAGAATCAAAGGAACTCCGCTATTATATTTCGCAAAAACCGAACCCTGCGGGAGTGCCGCTTTTACCTGATCTGCTGCGTTATCAAACGCCTGCAGTTTACATATACGGCTGCACGTTTGATGCCCTGCATCTTAGACAAAAGCAGCGCTTGCAGAATTTAGGCGCTGCACTTAACCACATTTGACAGTTTTTCGGATAGTGCCTGCGGCAAGTGAGCAGTTCGTTCTGTCCAGAATGAATATGAAAAAAAGCATTCATAATATTTTACGTTTCACGGTCAGGGTGGGTAGATTTAAAGTTTGTTCCCCTAAAAGATGGGCTGAAGACGGGATGCGAAAAGAGTGAGTTATTTATGAGTCTGTTGATTTATCAGCCAATGGATATGAATAGATTTTTCCTTTATAGTTTTCAACAATCAGCCTTCCGCTGTTCTCTCCTTTTATATATTCCGGGATAACAGGAACCTTTCCGCCCCCTCCGGGAAGATCAATCATGTAATAAGGCACACCAATCCCCGAAGTATACCCTCGGAGCGCTTTCATTATCTCAATGCCCTGATCAATCGTTGTCCTGAAGTGGCCTGTCCCCTTCACAAGATCAGCTTGATGAATATAGTATGGTTTCACCCTTATCATCAAAAGTTTTCGCATTAAGATCTTCATTATTGACAGGTCATCGTTTACACCCTTTAACAGGACAGTCTGACAACCAAGGGGAATGCCTGAATCCGCAAGAATGCAACAGGCTTTAGCCGACTCTGAATTGATTTCCATCGGGTGGTTAAAATGGGTATTTATATAAATCGGATGAAATTTTTTCAAGATACCTGCAAGTTTTTCAGTTACACGCTGTGGTAAAGTACAAGGCACTCTTGTATGTATGCGTATTATCTCTATATGAGGTATATCTCTGAGCTGTTTTAAAATTTTCTCCAGGTCCTCATCTTCCAGAAGAAAAGGATCACCCCCGGAAATCAGCACATCCCGGACGGCTTTCTCCTTTCCAATGTAAAGTATCCCTTCTTTTATTGTATCATCATTGACCACAAAGGGTCTTCCGATCTTTCGCTTACGCATGCAGTATCGGCAGTACATGGCACACTGATTCGATACCATGAAAAGAACCCTGTCCGGATAGCGATGGATAAGGTTTGGAACCGGCGACTGAACTTCCTCGGAAAGAGGATCTTCCGCACATAAACTATCTTCGATTTCCATTTGATCCGGTACAGACTGTCTCCAGACAGGATCCATTGTCTTTCTTATCAAAGAAAGATAATAAGGATTTATACGCATGGGATACTGCTTTGCTACCCTGGAAACCGTTTTGACATCTATTGGAAGAAATTTATTAAGCTGACCTGCTGTACAAATACTGTCTGATAAAATCTCATGCCAGCCGGCAAAAGTTTTTTTAACGGGTAATATTTCAAAAAATTCTTCTGTCATAAATTTACTTGAGTTTTCGAAAAATAGTTTTAGTGTTTGGCATTATAATTGCTTAACCCAATCTTTAGTATCGGGTTTTGAGTTTTGAGTGATCAGTTTTGAAATCAGGAATGGGGACGAAATAACTTCTCTAACTATAAAATGCCCAAAAAATACGAAAAATTCTGATGCTTGCGGGGGCATACACAGGGGGCTGCCTCTGCTATTTTGCGCTAATATGCATCACGGCTCCAGAACTTTAGGCATTTTGGCTCACAAAATTAATAAAATAAATTATACTTCTAAAAAATAGCGAGAGTTTTGAATGAAGTCTGCTTCTATTTTTTACGCTTGGCAAAGCGCAGGAAAATTCTGTAATTTCCAGAATCAATATCATTTGGGATAGCGGAACCTTCCGGAACAAGCAGCACCACCACCCTGCTGCCGACAGGATCACCGCTGTACTTATCGCTTCTTCTGTCCGTTCTTCCGGCAGGTGGTTTCCCCTGCCCTCTTCTTGGAGGTCTGATGTTTAAAATAGCGGCTTCAATAAAATTGCCCGGACCTACACTTTTCCGAGGAGGCTGTCCGACAGGAGACGTTGCCCCGATGACGATATCCATATTTATTCCTTTGCTGTCTTGTTTGATAAAGAAAAAAGCCTTCTCTTCACAGCAGATAGACGAAAGCTGAAACAGGGCTCCAATGGAGCGAAAATTTTATTCTCTGCAGCTTCTTAGACCGCTGCAGCAAAGAAAAGTATACCAAAAACAGTAGATTAAGGGAATTTCCATAACAACTATGGTGATTCTTTATGCCTGCAAATTTAAATATTTGTACGAATTTGTCAACATATTCCCGAACATCATCAAGTTTTGGGTATTCGATCATAACAACCTTTCCCTCATGAGATCTTCCACATCAGCATTGCTGCAGCAATTCTAATTATGGAAATTGTCCTTATTTTACAGGCAAATATGAGATATTTGTATAATGTTACAGAGATTAAGCATGTACGCATATATTTTTATAAAATTAACCTGGCCAGGAAACGAATGTAATACCAGCAATGACAACTGAGGTTCCCTTTAAAAAGTTATCAATATTATTGCAAATATGCTTAATAGGCCTGTTCAATAACCTAAAATAGTCATTTTTTCTGATTTTAGCTGAAAAAATCAGATATTTTCAAGGCAAATAAAATCTCTAACCCATTGAATTATAATTTGTTTTCTCATAATTAGAATTGCCGGCTTTGTTGACTTCGAATTATTGATCTGATATGGACAATTAATAGCAAGATTAATCTAACATAATCAAAAAATAATAATTATAATAACAACTAACATACAAGAACGCAAACTTCCGGGACCTGCCTGAAGCCTGATTCTAATTGAAAATTTTTTGAAACAGGCTTCTTAGAAATCTTCCAGCGGGCCTGACTCGCGGGAAGTTTCGCAAGTAGTTTGATACGTCGCTGACTATTTTACCGGCACTCCATGCTATTAATCAAGTTCGTTGTTCATAGGATGCCGCGCGCGGTATAACTTGGCTTTATATGAAAATAATAAATGGTGAATTATGAATGATGGATAGAGGAATTTTAGCTGTTTATAAAAACGGACTTCCGGGTGCTGTATCATTTTCATTCTTTGTCGTGGCCACTGAAACATGATGGTTCGTGACAAAAAATAATGAGAACGCATTTGCATCGCTGGTTAAAACAAAACAAAAAAAAGGGGAAAAATTATGACGTTCAAAAAATGTATCAGAATTATGGCTGCATTTGCTGTTACGGTCTTTTTTCTGAGTGCTTGCGGTCCTAAGAGTTTAAAGCTGGAATCGATTTCCACATCAGAAAATCCTGCGGAGCAGATTAATCTTTTAAGCAATGATATTAGTACTGCTCAAAGAAATCAACTCAATGTCTTTGCTCCCGTCTCCTATGCCAGGGCTGAGGCAGCCCTCGAAAACGCCAGAAAAGGATTGAAGCGAGGCATGAGCCTTTCGGAAATTCTGGAGGAGGTAGCATATGGACAGGCTCAGCTTAAGCGTGCTGATGAATTGGGTAAAGTAGTAAAAACCACATTGGCTGATGTTATTAAAGCTCGCGAAAATGCCTTGGACGCAGGTGCGGTCAATTTTGGTAAAGATTACACAAAAATAGAAAATGAGTTTATTGAACTCACAAAGGCAATTGAGAACAATAACCTTGCCAGGGCACAGAGGTATAGAGGAAGGGTGGCAAGGTCTTTTGATGAAATTGAATTGCGGGCAATCAAGGAACAGACACTCGGTGAGGTTGAAAGACTCCTTAAGCAGGCGGAAGAAGAAGATGCCCCGGAAATCGCTCCCAAGACTTTTGAATCTGTTAAGAAAAAATTGAAAGAAGTTGACACCTTTATTTCAGAAAACCGTTATCAAAAAGAAAAGATACGCGATATGTCGAGCGACGTGCTATTTGAGGCTCAGCGACTAATTCAAGTTGAACGTCAAAGCAAGAAGGTTAAAGAAATGGAACCAGAAGAGATCGTACTGAACTTTGAAGAAATTTTGCAAAAAATGGGAAGCAAACTTTCTACTGCCGACATGCGCAATGAACCTTTCAAGACACAGGTTGAAAATGTTTTGCATTCCATCAATGCCTTAAAAGATAATCACCAATTTATAGTCAACAAATATAACAGCCAGCTTATAGAAGCAGCAACCCTGAAAAGACAGATCGCCGTTCTGGAAGGAAAAACACGGGCAGATCAGGCTGAAAAAGAGTTTCAACAACTGTTCGATGAGGTCCAAAGTTATTTCGGACAAGATGAGGCATATGTTTACAAGCAGGCGAATCAGCTCGTAATCAGATTAAAACTCATCCAGTTTCCTCCAGGCAAGTCAGTGATTCTGCCAAATAATTACGAACTTCTGAGTAAGGTTCAACGAGCCATCAGCACTTTTAGTGAACCGGTTGTGATAATCGAAGGTCATACAGACAGTACTGGCTCAGTTGCAGTTAATAAGCGCCTTTCCGAGGAGCGGGCAGAAGCTGTTCGTGAATACCTTATTGCCAACAAAACCTTGTCGGAAGACAAAATCTTTGCTGTCGGTTATGGCTCCACTCGTCCACTGGCATCTAACGAGACAGCGGAAGGGAGGGCTATCAATCGCAGGATTGACTTAATTATCAAACCCTTATCCCGAAAAGCCGGAAGGTAAAGTGATTTTTCGATGTTAAAAAAGCCGTAGAGGAGAAATCCCTTACGGCTTTTTATATAATAATTATCCCTGCAACGTTACTTAAGATAATTAGATTGATTTTTAAAGCAGAATCTGCCGTACTGTGCAACAAACTCTTTAAAAAGGAGGCAGGCCATGCGGCCAGACATAAGGTGTGACGAACACCTTTACCCTGTTCCTAAGTTTGATTTCGACAAAGGCGGCATCAAACATTTTATGAACGAACTAAAAGGACTCCATGAACAGTTCGCCGATTGTTTTCAACGCAGTGGGTCCAGAAATCACTTTTATAAATATATGCCAGGGCAATTCAGTCCACTGGAGAGGAAATCCATCGAACCCATTGCGCTGGCTGTAAAAGACGGTAATGTCAGGGCAATGCAGCGTTTTGTCAGCGATGCGCCTTGGAGCGAGGACAAATGATTGCCAAATATCGTAGTCTGGGGTGTCTAAATCAGTCTATTTGCTTTGCTCCGTTTTTGGGCCTCTCTTATCTGCTTTAAAGCCAGTTAAGGCAAGTGTTTCACTCAATATTGCCAGGCCCAAAAACTGATCAAAGAAAGTAGCCCCAAAAGCGGGTTTTTAGACATCCCAATCGTAGTCTTGTAAATGACGGCCTCGGCAGTACCAACGGTGCGTTGATCGAGGCCATATGTAAAGAAAACGCTGCCTTTCAAGTATATGCCTGCCGGCTCGTTGTACGGGAACAGTCCTGAATTTATAGCATCGGCAATTTATAGCATCGGCTGAAGCCTTGCCGTGCAAAACATATTTCGCAGCAGTTCCAAAAGGTACACAGTGTTGGCTGAAGCGTCCGATGACCATCGCCAAAACGTACTGCCGGGGCGGGAAAACCAGAACCAAGGCCGTTTTAGCTGACACAGGCGGCAAGCCTGTTTCTGCGGATCAACTGGCCCGAAATATCAGCGGCTATTCCTGGTACCTCAGGAAAGTATCGGAAGGCGGTAAAGGCCCGGTCGTTTATGAATATACCCGCCGCCAGGTCATTCCGGCGGCAGCCGGGTTACCCCGGAAAACCGTGCGGCTGCTGATCAGGAGAACGCTCGGCGGGAAACCGCAATACAGCTCATCAGTAGTGCATCAACCAGTACAAGGCTGAAAACGCCTGTCTGGCTCAGCGGGCTGCGGTGGGCAATTGAGCAGTGCTTTGAAGAAAGCAAAACTGACCCGGGCATGGACCGCTACGGGGTACGCAAATATACAGGATAGCACCACCATATGCTAACGTGCATGCCGGCACATTTTTTCCTTTGGCACCTGAAAATCAGGTTGGGGGAAAAAGCACCGTCTATTACGCTATCGCAGCTCAGGGTTCTGCTCAAAGTCATTCTGCCAGTGAAGCATCACACGATGGAAACACTGATTGAGCAGATCGTCTGCCTCCGGAACCGAAACCACCGAGCCTGCCTGTCACATAGGCGAAGGCGTATTCGCGAACTTGTCAAAGAGCCGTAAGTAGCCTTGTAGGGGTAGTACGTCTGCGCCCCTGCCGCCTTGCACCTGCCTGCCGCAGGCAGGTCTTCGTCAGACTCGGCGTTTGCAGGATTTAGGTATCATATTTGCCTGTAAAATAAGAACAATTTCCATAATGAGAATTGCTGCAATCCTGCAAAGCCATTTGACAAGAATAAAACAAAGATATATAGAATACTTAAGTTCCACCATCTTTAAAATATTATGCATTAAAGACTTTGCCTCAAACCCTTTATCTGTCAGGCTTACAGAGCCTCTTTTGGTTATCGTGATCTTGAAAGAGAATTTCATGGGGGTTACCGCTGTCGAGGTAAAACCCCCGCAAAATTAAATTCAACTCGGACCGCATACCAATCAATAAGGGTATTTGCAGCATTTCCTGATAAAAAAGTGTGAAACTTCAGAAACCTAATACTCCCAATGTTTTTCTGAAAATTCTCATTTCTTATTCTTCTTTGATAATATTAAATGTTAGAAAGATTGCCCTCAGGGTCGGTGGAAAGTGAAATCCGGTTGACTGGAAAATGCTTCGGTGGTAGGAATATAACCGAAGCATACCTCAGCCGAGGGGGTTTCACCCGGGAAGGCGGCCTGCAAACCTTGGCCAGGGAAAAGCCGCCTTCCCCTTACTTTGCTATATAATTATTTTATGCCTGTTTTTGTTAGCACCTCCCTTCATACTGTAATTATTTGCGGTATTTAATCTGATCAGAAAATTACCTTTAATTCGTAATTCTTAATTCGTAATTTTACACTGTTTTTCCGCTACCAGGGGTACCAGTACGGATACCAGCCCCATGGCGGATACCACCAGTAAGGATAGGGATAAGGATGGAATCTTCCCTCTTTTTTGGCCTTAAAGAGATGGATTTCCCTGATCAAGATCAGAGGATATGCATATTCTATCTCACCGAGTGGAAGCGTCCTTTTTCCCTTGATCTCTCCTGCAGCAACCGCCTCCCTTCCCCGGCTGTATATAGCTGTATCCAGGTATCCATCGTATAACGCCAGAAACCTTCCATCAGATTCATCAACGTCCTTCGGCCTTCCTTCCATATCCGCCGGTTTTTGAA
>QMLL01000077.1 GCA_003646715.1 Deltaproteobacteria bacterium | reverse complement strand
GCACGTCCTTTGTGTACTTTGAGTCCTGCTTCAATAGCAGCAATGTTGGATGTGTCTAGGGCGCATGGGAGATCGACCACTTCCTGGACTGTTTTTACAATCCATTCCATCAATTCTTCACCAATCCTACCGGCTGGGCCTATATTGAGATCTATGTAATCCATCCCAAGTTCCTTTTCTTTGATGGCCAGCTCCTGGATAGTTTTGGCGTCTCTCTCCCGCATGGCCTTGCCATACTTCTTAGTCATGATGTTCATATTTTCGCCAATCAATATCATTTTTCCCATGTCGTCCTCCTCTATCTCCACAATGCCCCGGGAAAATGCAGCATAATTTATATTTATACCCTAGCCCCTCCTCTACCACTTATTAAGTGAGTAGTGACTTATTCAGGCTTCCAGTTTTTCAGGTAGCTGGTGATCTGAGAAGCTTCTCTCGGCCCAATCAGAATCTTCCAATCAGGCAATTCCTCTTCAAGTTCTCCGCTGATTGCCGCTGCGTAACCAGGAATTATCAGGTTTTTGTGCTTTACCTTGTCAGCTATGCCACATTTGTTGATGAAGGTTCCAACGGATTCCCCCGTAAACTTACCAGCAGCCCAGGCTGTCAAGACGGAAAGCCCTTCGGTATCTGCTACGCAGAGCCAGCTAGGTATTCTGCTACCTTCTATTTCACCAGAAACGATGAAGTAAGTGAGTGAGAAATTACAAGTTACCAGAACCGGTGAGTTCTCATCCGGGTTTCCGATAGGGTAGATGCCTTCTTCGGCAGTCATTGGGCGTTGTGGATCTGTGTAGATATTTAGTCTTTCCAACAATAACGGAAAGAGGCTTTCTGGTTGAAAATCACTCATTACTATCAAGGCGCCGTACTTTGCGACGAACATTGCTGATAGTAGTGTTTCATACATGGGATCGTCGGTCATTTCTGCGGGAAGAGTTATCGTCGGGAATCCTAGAGGACGGAACCTATCCTGTAGTGCGGCTTTTCTGATGATTACCTGATCTTCAAAAGCCTTGTAAGGTGTACGGGATCCCGTATCGATTACGATATCCTTGAGTCCCATCTCAGTGAGCTTTTCTGTCAGCGGTATTACACTTTCGAATCCCCCACTCCCTTTGACCGCAATTGGACATTCGCTTTCTTTTGCGAGATTGCCCATGTCTTCCACGTTTTCTTCCGTTGCCGCGTAAATCAAGGGCTTTTTATCCTTGACTATCTCTAGAGCGGCTTTCATAACGTCGGGCTTTTCAGACATAAGAATCAGTGAGGCTTCGCATGCATCTTTTACTTTGTTGACTAGTGCTGTAAATTTCCCTGCATCACCGCTTGTGTCTTTTAAGGCGAAGAGTTCAGGTCTCAATATCAACCCAACGCGTTCATATTGCAATTCCTTAAATCTGGATATCTTACCGTCAATAGAGGCGTCGTCTTCGTCAGTTGTAACTATAGCTGCCAATCCAGGAGGATTTATAAATGTCTTTTCATGCCTGAACATTACTGTTTCACCACCAATGGTGACAGCGTAGTCACCAACACCAATAGTCAGTGGCCTGATTGGAGGTGCAGATTCAGCAGCTAGAATTTCTTTAGCTTCTTCGGAAACGTAAGGGCACTGATCAAGTTCAGCCTTTCCGGCAGCAAGATTCATAGCAAAAGCTAGACATGTGGGAACGCCACATTCACCACAGTTTGTTTTTGGAAGTAGTTTGAAAATCTGAATTCCTGTCATTCCCATAGGTATCTCTCCTCATCTTCTTTCTATTCACCGTATTTTGAACATAGGAAATTGTATCCCCTGGTGGAGACACAATTTCCTTTTTGATTCTGTCTTACCCGAGAATTGGTTCCATCTCAAGCGCTGGATGCTTCTTCTCCTGGAGGAATGGCAGGATCTCGTCCTCAGTTACGCCAACGTCTTCGTCAGCGATTCTGTCCAGAAGATCAGGAATACCTTCCTCTTCTGCGCGTTTGTTAAAACGCTCTTTGATCTCTTCCTTCAGGCTCTTTGGCATCCAGACCAATCTCTTTATACCACCGTCACCTTTTATGAACTTTCTCTGGCAGATGTTGTACTTGCTGTGACCAACAAATCCTGGAGTTACGTTACCACCACCAATGGTACCTGCAAGAGTGGTGAATTTCATTCCGCATGGAGTCATTCCCTGGTACTCACGGTTAACGGTCATAACTCCGTTACACATCGGAAGTACAGCAGCCACGCACTCACAACATCCGCACGTTGTCATCGGATCGTAAACAACGCTGTAGAAGTTGTAGCTTTTAACGGCTCCTCGGGAAGCTTTTTCAACAAACTCATTCACGCCCTTCCAGCAACCGTATTTCTCATCGAGAGTTTCGCCTTTTTCGATGGGCTGATTTGGACCGGTCGGATTGATTTCGTAAGATGCTTTACAATCCATCCAGTTGTAAGCACCACAAAGCCCGGTTCTTTCAGGGCTTATAACGCAGACATGGTTTGGAGCGAAGGACTGACACAGTGTGCAGGAGTAGTAAATTTCAGTGGTTTCGTCAGTCATACCTTCGATACGCTCGTCTCTTTGATGATAAATTGCGCGAGCTTTTTCCACAAGTTCCTTCACCTTGTCTTCCTCGGTGTAAATTATCACCTGGCATTTGTCAAATATGGCTCCGAAATCCTGGTGGAGTTTAGCATGAAGAATCTTTCCGATATGTTCCAAAGTGAAGCCTTTTTCGACGGCAGATTTTGAAATTCGGTACCAGGCGATATCTCTCTGGCCTATGTGCATGATGCCAGAGGCATAATTGACCAGGTGGTGAATCTGTCTTTCAAGGATGGGCTCGTAGTCTTCCTGCATTTTACGACCAGCAACCTGGACATAAACACCAAGAGGCAACGTGCTTCCTTCGGATACGTCACCAACATCGGGACCGATCACTTCTACTTTGCCGTCTTCAACTTCATCCATTTCTGCGATAGTTACGAGTTCTACGCAAGGTGTCTTTCCACCACCGCACTCGAGGTATACATCGCCTTTCCTGACCCTTTCACCCTCGAATGCCGGACCATATGGCACAGGTACCGGAACTTCGGTAACTGTTACCTTCAATCCACGAACTTCGATGGACTTGGCAACGATCTGGTCGTGAGGCACATTGGCCACAACATGCTCGTATGTACAAACACCGTATGGGAGAACTTCAGGAATATCGGTGTCAGCAATGGTGGGGAAACCCCAGTTGATGGCACCGGCTGCGTTAGCTGCCCATTCGGCGTTTACTTCACCGAGAGCGTTGATAAAAGCGAAGATCCTGTTCTTGTTGTACAGCAAGATCTTTTCGTAATCTCCTGGTTCTATGCCACCGAACGACATAGCAGCTCGGTTAGCAAAACCGAGAGCAAATACTGCTGCGGAAATATCGGGGCCAAACGGGACCAATCTTGTTGACCATCCAATCTGGACCCCTGCTTCGATCAACTGCTCCGTAAATGTGGTACCACTCTGGTTCGCACACATAAAAACGTAGAGGTTTTTCTTCTGGTATTCAAGAGCAATTTCTGCTGCGATTTCCGGACTTGGAGCCGCGCCGACAATAGCAGCAAATCCGGGAGCGCTACCGTCCACGAACTCGATACCACGTTTTCTCATGATAACATCGTCTGCGGCACCTACCCAGATCTTGCCTGCGTCAACATCGGGATCTTCCACAGGTTGATAAAAATCCGGGTCTTCAACGTACCTTATGGCTTCCACTATTTCTTCTGCAAAAAGTGCAGCCATACCTGCGTCGAGTAAACGCCCAAGATATGGAGTATGCAAGCGGCCTTCGAGGTGTTTCGGAAGCAGCTCCCTGCATTTTTCCATTACCGGGGCAGCATCTGCTAATGTTTCGACCTTGTGGCCGAGGATAGAATAGATAATGGGTAAATAATAAGCGGTATTGGGAAACTGCAATTTCTGCTCGGGGCCGTATTTCTCCATCGCCTCTTCAAATTTCCCTTCCGCCTTGGATACTATGTTGTATGCCCCTTGTATAGCGGCGAAAGCAACCAACCTAGACATAATTAACTCTCCTTCTTTGAGATGGTTTTTTTGTTCTACTCATCGTTGATCTGGCCTCGTGCCAGTGTTTTCTCAACTGTTTGATTCCATTGACCCTATGCGCTTACAACGTGTTCCTCTGGCAATGCTCTTCGATCAGCCATGTCGAAGAGTTTCCTCTCTTTCTTGCCCATTATGCCAAGAGCTTCACGTTTCTTGTCGATGTGTTCGATCATCATCCAGGCCATATCATATGGGTCTTTGGCGAATCCCCATTTCCCTAATCCCATCTCTTCAAGTTCTTCAAATAGATGTTTATGAAATTTTGTTCCTTCAATTGATGGGAACGTTACGCCGAATACCGTGTATACTCCCGATGCTACGAAGTAGTGTCCGATGGATATAGCTTTTTCACTCATCCACTCAGGTGCTGCACCTGCTAAAGGCAGATCAGCTATGCTGTCACCGAGTCCTCCTGTACGTACCATCTCAGCGGCTGCTACAAGGATTCGGCTGTTATCGACGCATGATCCGCAAGAAAGAACAGGTGGCATACCCACTGTTTCACAAACTTCTGCCAGCCCGTCTCCGGCCAGAACAGCCGCATCAGGCTTCAGCAATCCGGCTTTGGCCAATGAGATTTGCGAACATCCGGTCTGGAGTACCAGTACGTTGTTCTTGATAAGTTCTTTGACTACTTCGGTGTGAACCCAGTCATGCTTGACTCTCGCATTTACACATCCAACAACACCAGCAGCTCCACGGATCTTACCGTTAATGATGTTCTCATTCAGTGGCTTATAGGATGCCCTGAAAGTTCCACCGAGCATGTATTTGATATATTCATGGGAGAAGCCATGGATGCCCCAGTCTTCCCTTCTCGGTATTACGATTCTCTTTGGCCTGTTTTTGAATCTTTCAATGGCCATCTCCACGATTTCCTGGCAGCACTCCATGGGGTTGGTTTCTTCCAGCTCAATGTGGATGGCGCCTTCGATGTGGGCTCTCGGGTTGGTAGTAATGAACTTGGTCCCGTAGCATTCTGACAGGTTGGCCAGGGCCTGCATGATACACTGAACGTCAACGGCCATTATATCAACGGCTCCTGTGGCAACAACTGCCTCTGCTGACAGAAAGTTTCCGGCATGAGGAATCCCGTGTCTCTCAAGAACCTCGGCACCGGAGCAGCACATACCGGCAATGTTGATGCCTTTTGCCCCGGCTTCTTTTGCCTTTTCGATATTCTTCGGGTCATTTACTGCTGCAAGCATTGACTCGAAAAGGTTTGGTTCATGGCCGTGTATGATGATATTGACTTCATCTTCCTTGAGACATCCCATGTTTACAGGTGCCTGCAATGGTTTGGGTGTTCCATAGAGAATATCTGAGATTTCGGTAGCAACCATGGAACCGCCCCAGCCGTCGGAGAGAGCCGTTCTAGAACACTGTTTTACGATGTTACTATATTCCTGATCCACACCGATATGGGTTCTGTGCATAATTTCCATGATTTCTCTCATGGAACCGCGAGGAACGATGCCAAGTTCTCGCCATTTCTCAAGAGTCTTCGGTGGGACCCTTTTCATGAACGGAATTTCACCCTCAACCTGGGTGTATGTTCTTTCGAGCTCCTCATAGAGATCTTTAGCAATTTCTTTAATTTCTCGATCCTTGGTTTCAATACCAATAGACTCGGCTACACTGATTAATTTCTCCACATCTTTTATCTGGTAATCTTTGATTTCACCGTTCACAACACCTCGGAAGATGTCGAGCATTGACATTCCGTGGTCAGTGTGAGCGGAGGCACCACTGGCAACCATACGGGCAAAATTACGAGCTGCTATAGTATCAATGGTTGCACCGCAAACTCCGGTTTTTGAATAAGGATCCCTCGGATTGAGTCTGCAGGGGCCCATGGAGCAGTTCTTACAACAAGCGGAGTCTGAACCAATCGGGCATGGCTTTAAATCAAGAGCTCTATCAAAAGCACTTTCGTACCCATCCTCAGCAATTTTCTGTAACATCTGCACAGTTGAAGTGCAAATGGACAGATCTGCATAGTTTACTTTTTTCTTTTTTTCTTCCTTTGGCATAAATCACCTCTTTGATCTAATCCTTCGTGGATTAATGTTTTCTACGCTGTTTTAATCTCTTGTCTTGTCTCACAATCTCCACTGTTATTCTTTTGACATCATGTCTTCGATGAATTTTTTTACCAAAGAAGCTGTTTTTGGATGACGTATAACAACGATGTCAGCACCCGCGATAAGAAGGTCTACAGCTGTTACAGCCTCCATTAAAATGCCTCTCTCTTCCTGCTTTCCTAACTGAGGAGCTTCGTCTACACTGATCTTTGCTTCCTTAGTTTTCCAAACTTCTTGAGCCATGTTGCAGAAGATAGGAAGCTGTAACTTATCATCCTGCTGAACCAGGGCAGCCATGTTCATTCTTTCCATGACGGAGTAAGTGTACTCCAGACCGTAACCCAAACCACCTGTTGTGGGGTCCATTATGATGTTCTCCATCTGGACGCCTAGATTTTCCAGAAGGATGTTCAACTGTTTTGCCAAGTTGACATCAATAGGTGTAGATGCGCCAACCACGTGCTGATACCCAAGTGCTGCGGCACCAATTTGCTTGTAGTCGCCTTCTTCTGTGGGGCCCAGGACAACTCTCTTGCCCTCGCAAAGCTCGGCAACTTTTCTTAGAACTTCAACATCCTTGTCATGGTTTGCCGTACCCCATACGATTAAGGGTACGTCTATTGCGTCTGCAACTTTCTTAACAACTTCGGCTACCTCGTCCGCGGGTCTGTCAGCGCCATTGGGATCAGAACTCTTGCATTGGATCGCAATAAGTTCGGCTCCATATTCGTCAATCCATTTCTTTGCCCAAGCCGCTGAGTCACCCAAAACATCTTTAAAAGGTTCACGATCTGCCGGTGACCATTCATCTCCCGGATCCATGTCCCATATTTCACCGGCTATTTTCGGGGGATTAGGCATTTCTCCTTCAAACAGATAAAATGAGTAACATGTCTTGCCACCCACGGTGACAGCCTTATCACCCACTCCAATTTTCACTTCCTTGATTGATCCACTGTACTTTGTTTTTGTCGGTTGATAGCTCAAGGTATGCACCTCCTTCAATTAAACTACTATTGTTGTTCCTATGTGGTTCCTGCCTCCTCTTATCAAACCTCCTTTCCCAGCAAATTTGTATTCCAATAATTTAAGTTAATATATGTTTCAATTTAGTAAAGAGAGAACAAATTGTTGCTCTCCTAGCAAATACACCATTCCAGGGAATAAAACCTATATCCCCTGGCTTTT
>QMLL01000076.1 GCA_003646715.1 Deltaproteobacteria bacterium | reverse complement strand
CTACCTACTATGCGGAAGTAACCGGCGTAACACCGGAAACGTCCCGCGGTGACGGAAACATCACCATTACCGGGCATGCTGTAAGCAGAGAATCTGGAGAAGAACTTCCATATGTCCGGCTTAAACTTGGAATATCCGTAAACGGTTTTGACAGGTACTTTGATCTTGCCACGGGAGCTGACGGAAAGTTTACCTATACTTACAACCCCAACGAAGGTGAATGCGGAGTCTATTCTGTCTGGGCACTGCATCCGGATCTGAATTTTAAAACTCAGCAAGCAACTTTTACTATCCAGAAGCTTTATGCACCGGATGAAATAAAGAAAAACATAACCCGGAATCTTTCTACACCTGTGAACATACAGGTTCAAGCTGCACAGGGAACAACAATTCACAACCTGTCGCTTGCCGTCCGAGATTCGTTGCCCCAGGGTATCTCTATTACTTTACCCGAAACACTCTCTATGCTCGAACCAGGCCAGAAGGCTACACTCACTTTTGAAATAAGTGCAGACGACTCTGCGGCTGAAAATGGGAACATTGTTTTCAGGCTAACCAGCGATGAAACACCGGGTAATTTCTGGAAAGAAATTAACTTTGAGTATAATATCGTCGAAGGCAGAGG
This sequence comes from Deltaproteobacteria bacterium, assembly GCA_003646715.1. GTDB lineage: Bacteria > Desulfobacterota > Syntrophobacteria > B119-G9 > B119-G9 > B119-G9. The sequence continues at coordinate 6,752 of QMLL01000076.1, read as the reverse complement.
ATTCCTCACTGCATCACCAACATTTGTAGAAACCGGACTTCCGAACGAATCAACCCAGACAGCAACAGTTACACTGAAGAACATCGGCACTGCAACATTCGCAGGTGTTGAGGTAAACCTCGTCCCACCATCAGGCAGTGAAGATCTAAATTGGATCGAACTGGGAGTACCATCACAGATTGGAAATGTTGCTATCGGTGAAAGTTTTGAAGTTACACTCCTTTTTAAACCCAACATAGTCTCCGAAGGGTTATACGAATACATCCTTCGAGTTACCGGAAACAACGGACCATCTCTCGACATACCCATATACGTGACGATTAGCTCATCGGAAACAGGCGGAGTAAAGTTTCATGTATCGGATATTTACACAAAAACTCTCGATGAAAACGGTGACTTAATCCAGGGCGTCGATGATGCAAAGATAAGAATCCAGAATGCCAATGTACTCACTCTGGTTTACGACACCACCACCTCAGGAGGTGGTTACGCAACTTTTGAAAATATACCAGTCGGAAGATACAATTACCGCATCACAGCGCCGAATCATAATACTGCCTCGGGTACGATCCACATCGACCCTGGCATAATCATCGACGAAGAAGCCTTTCTCACTACATCCCTTATAACGTTTGAGTGGGAAGTTGTGCCTGTGGTCATAAAAGATGTCTACACCATCACATTAAAAGCAACCTTCGAAACTGATGTACCAGCGCCTGTTCTTACATGTGACCCGTCATCCGTTACTCTCCCCGAGATGACAGAAGGTGACGTCTACTATGGCGAGTTCACTCTAATTAATCACGGTCTGGTCAGGGCTGACGAAGTGAACGTGCTTGTTCCGCACAATGATCCATATTACAGCTACGAGATACCTGGAAACATACCTGACAGCGTTGAAGCAAAGAGCAAAGTTGTCATTCCATATAGAGTTGTATGCAAAAAGAGTCCCTCACCGAATGGCGACAATGGAAGCGGCGGTGCTGGTGATTGTCACATCGGGTGCATAAGCATTCCATTTTCTTTCGTATGTGCAAATGATGTTAAATCGTGGGGATCGACAAAACTTTGCTTTAATACGGCCAGTAAGGATTGCGGTGATGGAGGTTCAATATTTATTCGAGCAGAATCTTTTGGAGGCTCCGGAACATCACCCGATTTCTCAACAGTCAAAGGTTCTGACCCTTGTCCTCCGGATGACAAGCCTGAAGATTGCGACAAGAAATCAAAAACAGGGTCAGGTGTTACCCTGATTACCGGTCACTACTTTGATTCTGTCGTTGATTTAAAAGTAAAAATAAACGGCGGGATGGCCACAGCTTCCAGGATCTTTTCTGTAAACCAGTGGTATTTCGGCCTGGACAACGAAAGGATCACATACACGTATTCCTACGACGAAGAGTCATTTAAATTTTTGAAAAAAGGCCGCGTTAAATACGAAAAAGCTGGTGAGCTTGGTGGAGACAATGTTTTTGAAGAAAGCGAACTTGTTAATTTCCGGTGCGGAGATGCCAGCGATAATGGGTATTGCTACGTACCTAAAAATTTCCTTTTTAAAAATAGGAACTATACCATCAGAACTCTGGGCGGTTACATAGCGTACCACGCAGACAATGAAGGCAACCCCGAAGCTGATTCCGGTAAATTTCATTGCATGGGTTACCTGTGGCAGGCGCCGGACGGAACGTGGAAAAAGTATGATAGCGAAGGCAAAGTAATTTCCAGAGGCTATAACACTGTCACACTTGCACAATATGAATACAATGAAGAAGGGAAAATCCAAAAAGTCCTCGACGCCCAGGGCAATGACGCAATTTCATACGAGTACACCGACGATCTTTTAACAGCAGCAGTGGACAGAGGAGGAAACAGAGTAGAATACGAATATACGCAGGGACGTCTTACTAAGGTGACAGACGTTCTGGGTAATGAGTGGCAATACGAGTACGACAGCCACGGTCGACTTATCAAGAAGACAGACCCCAGGGGGCACCAGAGTCTTTTAACCTATGACTACGCCAGCAGAGTTAGTAGTGTTGTTGATGAAAATGGAATCGGTAAATTTTTCGAATACAAATTTGATGAATTGAACCTCACATATTACTGCCGGGTGGAAACAAGCGGTGGTTTCGTAAAAGAGATGTGGTTCGATGAAGACCTGGATGTCAAGAAAGTAGCGGTAAATGGAGTTACCGTTTTACAGGTATTCAAGGACTTCAGAAGTAAAATCTTCATCGATCATGAAGGTAACAAAACAATAAAAAAATATAACGACGCCGGCCGAGTAACCGAAATCACATACCCCGATGGCACAGTCGAAACCTTCGAGTACGATAGCTCGGGGAAATACCTCGTTAAACATACAGATACCCTGGGTACAGTGACCACATACGTGTACAACGAGCGGGGCCTCTTAATTGAATCAACCAAGGACGATGGTAAGGGTAGCACAGAAAAGGTTGAATTTAGCTACGATGATTACGGAAACCTGTTGACTTTTGCAAGAATAGCCCCTGACGATTCCCAGGAAAAAGTCACCTACGAATATGACCAGTTTGGAAATATAGACAAAAAGATCGATGCAGAAGGAAACATCAGCACCGCATCGTATGATTTAATGGGTAATCCCATCTCGGTTGTTGACGGCCGCGGCAATGAATGGAAACAGACTTTCGACGCTAGGGGGTATCTGAAATCAAAAGAGAATCCGCTGGGTGAAAAAACGATCGTGGCGTACGATGCTGTTGGAAATATGATCTCCCTCACCTTTCCGGATGCAAGCAATCCAGATGGCAAAAAGTATGAACTCCACTACGATTCTTATAATCGACTAATTGAAGTAGTCGGGCCAGATGGCAACAGCGAAAAGTATGAATACAACATCGACGGAAAAAGAACAAAGTTTACAGATGGCGAAGGTAAAGTTACCGCGTATGAATACGATACGGCGGGTAGATTAACAAAAATCATAGACGGAAATGGAAACGAAATTTTATATGGCTATGCTGAAAAATACACCGGAGGATGTGCATACTGCGGGATGGGAGGCAATTCAAGTTTTGTCACAGATATTGTTTACCCCACGTACTCGGCTCACCGGGAATATGATTCAACCGGTAGAATGATCCTCAGTCAACTAGTCCTGGATGAAACCACGTTCGTTGATACCTCGTACGAGTATGACATCGAAAATAGAACCGTGGCCGTTACAGATGCCAATGGCCACAAAACTACATATGGTTACGACGGTTTCAATAAACTCAAAAGCATTACAGACGACCTTGGATATCAAATCCTCTTTGGTTTTAACTGGCGTGGTGACACAAAATCCATAACCGATGCGAACGGCCACACCAGGTCAATGGAATATGATAAAAATAGTCGCCTCATAAAAGAAATTAACCCCATGGGCCAGGAAATAGGCCAGAGCTACGATGAAGTGGGCAATTTAGTCCAGAAGGTATTCCCCGACGGATCCAGGATTGCTTATGAGTATAACTCCGCTGACCGGCTCACAGGTATTAAGACGTACAGGGCAGGAGGAATTCTAGAGAAAGAAATCTCCTTCGATTACGATCAGGTGGGTACAGTTACGGAGTATTCTGACGGGCAAATATCAGCGCAATGTACCTACGACCAGCTGGAAAGGAAGTCTTCGGAAACCATAAATTATGGTAGCTTTACGGTAAGCTACAACTATCAGTACTACAAGAACGGTAAAGTTAAATCTTTCACCGTGACTGATTCTGCAGGAACTTCACGTACTTTCAATTACTCTTATGATCTGGCCAATAACCTTTCCGCTATCCAGATTGATTCATACGGGACAGTTACCTATTCAAACTATCTTTGGAAAAAACCCCGAAAAAAAAGCTACCCAGGTGGAATTGAAGAAACCCTATCCTATGATAATTTGTTACGACTAAAAGTTTCAGAAATTAAACATGTGGGAACGGGAGTGCTTGGCCACTATGAGTACACATACGACAAAGCTGGTAATATAATTTCACTGAACAGAAACGGAGAAACCATTTCATATACTTATGACGAATTGTATCGTTTGATTGGTGCTGACGCTCCCGGTGATAATGACGAAACCTACACCTATGATCCTGCAGGGAACCGACTCACTGATCACAGATACCCATCTCAATGGTCTTACGATGCAAATAACCGGCTTGTATCATACGGGAACGTAACTCTGGAATACAACGAGAATGGAGCTCTTATTGAGAAAAAAGCAGATGGAACCATGCTATCTCAATACATCTATGATGTACAAAACCAGTTGATAGAAGTAAGAGACGAAAACGGAAGCACTGTTGCAAGATACGAATACGATCCCTTTGGCAGGAGGATAAAGAAAGAGGCAGGCACAGAAATCACGCATTTTCTCTATTCAACCGAAGGAGTTATAGCGGAACTCGACACCTCCGGTCACTTTAAGAAAGTCTATGTTTATGAGCCCGGGAAACCATGGTCAACGGCTCCCGTAGCAATGCTACAAAACGATCAGTGCTATTTCTATCATAACAGCCCGATTGGAACTCCTTTATATATGTTCTCTACAGGTGGCGAACTGGTATGGTCAGCCACTTATGAATCTTACGGCAAAGCCACCGTGGGCACAGGTACCACCGTGATCAATAACCTGCGCTTGCCTGGCCAGTATTACGATCCTGAAACCGGTTTACATTATAACTTTAAACGCTATTACGATCCTGAAACCGGCCGTTATATCACCGAAGATCCCACAAGGCTTAAGGGCAGCCTCAACTTCTATGAATATGCGAAAAACAACCCGCTTCGCTATCGAGACGTTACCGGTGAAGCAGCAAGCTTCGGGATAAATGGAGGAATCGGTCCTGTGGGTGGAGGCCTTTCCGTAATTGCCGTAGAATGCTGCCTTGGTAAATACTACAACCGGTACTGGCTAGGATCAATTAAGATTGGAGTGGGTTGGATTACTGGCGTCAACGTGGGAGTTACTCTTTCTAAGAATGAACCCGGGAAATGCCCACCAGATACCGGTTGTACCCCTTCTGCTGAGATCGGTCTCGGTATCGGCCCTCTGGGTGGAAGCTGCGACGTTACAAAACTGAGTTGCAACGGCGGTTACGGGATTAGCGGAACCAAAATAGGATTTTCTTTCTCAGCGGGAGTTTTTCTGGAGTGTAAACGCCTCTTAAAAACACAGTTTGTCAGGTGTTGTGATTAGCTCGAGGAAAACATGGTGCAGGACCATTCTGTGTAAGGTCACTAAAACAAAGCAAAGGATAATCACATGAAAAAGAATAAACTTTTAGCGCTGATCCTGGCAGTTGTCATTACTTCCCTTTGTTTTTTCCCGGGGGCAGCTAGTTGCGAAAAGGCAGTCTGTGCACGGGTAAAAATAGAAATAGAGCAGGAACTCACGCTGGAACGGGTAGCATTCGATGCCCGATTGACCATAAATAACGGTCTGGCCGGGATATCTCTCGATAACCTGGCAGTGAATGTAACTGTTAAAGACGAAGAAGAAAATGATGTCACAGACCTGTTCTCTATCCAGGTATTCAGTCTTGACAACATATCCGCTGTGGACGGCTCCGATGGTGTGGATCCGGAAACAACCGCAGAAGTTCACTGGCTCATCATTCCATCGGCGGGAGCGGGAGGTGAAAATCCAGCAGGGAAAGTTTACTATGTTGGAGCCAACCTGGAATACGAGATTAAGGGCGAAATCCAGACTATGAAAGTCATTCCAGACGCAGTTGTAGTTAAACCTCAACCACTATTAACCCTTGATTACTTTCTACCCAAGTACGTTTACGGCGATGACCCTTTTACCGATGAAATCGAAGCCGCTATACCTTATCCTCTCGGTGTTAGAGTAAAAAATACCGGACACGGTACCGTTAAGGCCCTCACCATAGAATCCGGCCAACCCGTGATCAAAGAAAATGAGCAGGGGCTTTTAATTGATTTTAAAATCCTGGGGAGCTGGGTAAATGACGAACCCGCACAGAAAAGCCTCCTTGTCAACTTCGGCGATATCGAACCTGGAAAATGCAGCATGGCCAGATGGCAAATGATAACCAGCCTCATGGGCGAATTCATCTCTTTTGAAGCCGATTTTACCCACAGCGACGAACTGGGCGGAAAACTTACTTCACTAATCCAGGATACATTTGCACATCTGATAATTAAAGATGTTCTAGTTGATTTGCCAGGTAGAGATAACATCCGGGACTTCCTTGCTAAAGACGGTGATATCACGCGTGTTTACGGATCCGACACCCAAGATGAAGTAGTAACCGTCTACCTGGATGATTCCGTAACAGTTTCTGGAACACCTTCATCCGGAAATCCTGATATTACTCTCACGGTACCCCCAACCGGAGGGCCTCTATACATAAAGATCAGCGAACCGGCCGACGGTAAAGTTGCCGTGACTTCTGTGGAAAGATCGGATGGAAAAAGTATACAACCGGTGAACTTCTGGATATCCAAGGAAAGAACCGGAGATCACAACTGGGTCCCTTTTTTCAATATATTCGACTGTACTTCTCCTGGTGAATATACTGTCCATTATAATTATGGCGGTGGAGGAGCAAATATTGTGGTTAATCCCAGGGCGATAACATTTACAAACGTAGAAATCGGCGAATCAAGTTCAGTGGAAGTTAGCATTTCCAATAACGGAACCGGGAATCTCACACTGGAGCAGGTATCTCTTTCCACTGATTCGTACAGGGCTTTTTCCCTAGTTT
>QMLL01000075.1 GCA_003646715.1 Deltaproteobacteria bacterium | reverse complement strand
TTACAGCCCCCGTGGGTCGGGAATTACACGTAGACCTCGTGCTAACAATCTTAGCAATAAACATGAAATATTCGTGCCAGCTAGGTCTTTTTCTCATTTAAACATCCTGAATAATTTGATTTCCTGCTTTTTCATTAAACCCTGTCGGGAAGCACGAGTTTAAAATGTCTCACTGCAAAAAAATAACTTGGTGTATATCAATTATTCATACAAACAAGTACTCAAATAATATCATCCTACCTTGTCATTCCAGCCGAAGCAAAGCGTACTTTGAGCGCTGCCCTGAGTAACAAAGTATAAACAGGGCAGTGCCCCGAGCGGCGCCCCGAGTAGGGACAAAGTCCCGTATCGAGGGGCCGGGATGTAGGAATCCTCTCACAGTATGGAGGTTATTATTCTGTATTTTCATGCAAAAAGAGGCCAGTCTTATATCACATCCCCAAACGCCTCTTTGCAAATCACACCGAAATTTCCAAGGTCTTCGACAACCGTTATGCCAGCTTTCTTCATGGCATCTATCTTGGCCTGAGCTGTCCCGCTTCCGCCGCTTATTATGGCTCCGGCGTGTCCCATTCTCCTTCCGGGAGGAGCCGTGAGACCGGCAATAAATCCAACAACCGGTTTTGTTACATTCTTGACAATGTATTCGCAGGCCTCCTCCTCAGCACTGCCACCGATCTCGCCTACCATAACAATACCTTTTGTCTGAGGATCAGCCTGAAAGGCTTCAAGACAATCAATGAAATTCGTTCCGTTAATCGGGTCACCGCCAATTCCTATACAGGTACTCTGGCCGATATTCTGCTGGGTCAATTGATAAACCACCTCATACGTTAGGGTGCCGGACCTCGATATTACTCCAATGGGTCCCGGCATATGAATCGGCCCAGGCATAATTCCTACCTTGCATTCGCCCGGGGTAATAATGCCAGGACAATTGGGACCGATAAGTCGTGAATTGGTAGTATTCAAAAAATTCTTGACCTTCATCATGTCCAGAACAGGTATACCTTCTGTTATCGCAACAATGAGAGGCACACCGGCATCTGCAGCTTCCATTATTGCATCTGCAGCAAAAGCTGGAGGGACAAAAATCATGGAACAGTTCGCGCCCGTTTCTCTGACCGCATCTTTAACGGTGTTGAAAACAGGGACGTCATCCATTTTCTGTCCGCCTTTACCGGGAGTAACCCCAGCCACCACATTGGTTCCATAAGCCACGCACTGTCGAGTGTGAAACTGTCCTTCCCTTCCCGTGATACCCTGAACAAGCAATCTTGTTTCTTTATTAACGAATATGCTCATGATCCATCCTCACTCTATATCTATTGCTCCGTTATTCTTTGACTATCGAAGAGATTTTCTCAGCAGCATCTTTGATATCCCTGGCCACTATCAGATTCAACCCGGATTCCTGGAGAATTCGGCGACCTTCTTCCACGTTGGTTCCTTCCATCCGGATAACCACCGGAACCTTCACTTCCACCTTTTTGTTGGCTTCAACCACACCTTTTGCAAGCACGTCACATCTGAGAATTCCACCAAAAATGTTAATCAGCACTGCTTTAACTTTTTCATCACTTAAAATGATCCTGAACCCGTTTTCCACCATCTCGGCGCTGGCCCCGCCACCGACGTCCAGAAAGTTGGCAGGCTCTCCACCAGCACGTTTGATAACGTCCATGGTGGCCATGGCGAGTCCGGCACCGTTTACCATGTTGCCAATGTTACCATCCAGGCGAATATAGTTAAGGTTGTACTTGGAAGCTTCAACTTCCAGAGGATCTTCTTCATCAAGGTCTCTGTATTCAAGGATATCCTTGTGCCTGTACAGAGCGTTGTCGTCAAAGTTGATCTTTGCATCCAGCGCTATTAGTTTCTTATCCTTGGTGATGATAAGAGGATTAATCTCAACCAGAGAACAATCGTAATCAAAAAAGAGCCTGTAAAGCCTTGGAATTATAACAGCAAACTGTTTTACCAGTTCTGGCCCAACATTAAGCCGGAATGCAACTTCTCTTGCATGGTAGGGCTGAATCCCAAATCCTGGATCCACCCAGACCTTAATGATCTTCTCGGGTGTCTTAGCCGCCACTTCTTCGATATCCATCCCACCGGCTTCGCTGGCCATGATAACGACCTTGGCGGTGGATCGATCCGGGATGATACTCAGATAAAGCTCTTTATCGATATCCAGCCCCTCTTCTACGAGAATCTTGCGCACAACTTTACCTTCGGGACCGGTTTGATGTGTCACCAGGGTCATCCCGAGTATTTCATCTGCCACCTGCTTAACTTCTTCAATGGAATTGGCAAGTTTAACTCCTCCACCCTTTCCTCTTCCACCGGCATGAATTTGGGCTTTTATTACTACCGGGAATTTTCCCAAAGATTCGGCCACTTTTACGGCTTCGTCCACGGAAAATGCCACACTACCTCTCGGGATCGGGACCTCAAACCTGTCGAATAGCTCCTTTGCTTGGTACTCGTGAATTTTCATAGTCACACTCCAGAATTCAGATTATCTTTGTTAAACTATTCACTACCGCGCACAAAACCTAGGCAAATACAATACCCTTGTCAAGAGAAAAAGAAAAGAATGGGCTTGCTCAAAGTAATTGGTGAACATACCTTGAATTGAACCGGGCATTAGTGCTATAGAGAGGCAAAACGGAGGGATTAGCCATGGATTATGAAGTAGTAATCGGACTCGAAGTACACGCGCAGCTTCTCACCAAAAGCAAAATATTCTGTTCGTGTTCCACAACTTTCGGGGCAGCTCCCAATACTCACACGTGCCCCGTTTGCCTCGGAATGCCGGGAGTGTTGCCCGTGTTGAATAAGAAGGTTGTCGAGTTTGCGCTTAGACTGGCTCTAGCTACAAACTGTCAGATAGCCTCATACAGCCAGTTTGCCAGGAAAAACTACTTTTATCCTGATCTTCCTAAGGGCTATCAAATTTCACAGTACGAACTACCCATTGCCGAACATGGCTGGATAAATATCGAGGTGAACGGTCAAGCGAAAAAGATCGGAATAACGAGAATTCACATGGAAGAAGACGCGGGCAAACTGGTTCACGACGAACTAAAACCGGTAAGTTACGTGGATTTCAATCGTACAGGAGTTCCTCTTTTAGAAATTGTCAGTGAGCCCGACATCAGGAGTTCGGACGAAGCGGTGGCATACCTCAAAAAACTGAGAGATATCGTCAGGTATCTCGAAATTTGCGACGGCAACATGGAAGAAGGCAGTTTCCGCTGCGATGCTAACATTTCCCTTCGTCCTGTAGGGCAGAAAGAATTTGGTACCCGCACCGAACTGAAGAACATGAACTCGTTCAGACACGTACAGCGGGCTCTCGACTACGAGATAAAACGTCAAAAATCATTGCTAATGGAAGGAAAGGAAATAATCCAGGAAACAAGATTGTGGGATGAAAGCAGCGGTAAAACTCTTGGAATGCGCGGGAAAGAAGAGGCTCATGATTATCGCTATTTCCCGGACCCGGATCTCGTGCCACTAAGGATTGATTCGGATTGGATCGAAGAAGTCCGGCAAACACTACCTGAGCTCCCGGATGAAAAAAGAGCTCGATTCCTTTCAGAATACGGATTGCCGGAATATGACGCTGAAGTCTTAACCGCGTCCAAAGATCTCGCGGACTACTTCGAAGCCTGCGTGAAAAAATATTCTCAGCCCAAAAAGATCAGCAACTGGATAATGGCTGAGCTGATGCGCGAACTGAACCGCGAGAATCGAGATATAAAAGATTGCCCCGTTTCCCCCGAAAATCTGGCAACCCTTCTTTCCATGATAGATGATGGGACTATAAGCGGAAAGATTGCTAAGACGGTGTTTGCCGAGATGTATAAGACCGGGAAAAACCCCAAAAAGATAGTAGAAGAAAAAGGTCTTGTACAGGTAACTGATAAAGGGGAAATTGCAAAAGTAATTGATGAAGTGTTATCAGAAAACCCTAAACAGGTGGAAGAGTACAAAGGGGGCAAGACAAAACTGCTGGGATTCTTTGTAGGTCAGGTGATGAAGAAAACCCAGGGAAAAGCTAATCCCAAGCTGGTAAACGAAATACTTCGAGAAAAACTTGATTAATAAATTCCAAAGCGGGGCTGAATTGCCCCGCTTTAAACGTCCTATTTACAGAATAGGTGCAAATACTTCTTCTTCGGTAAACTCGGATACAGGAGGAGCCTTTCTGTAAAGTTCCATTTTATTCAGGCCATTTACGAAAGCTTTGGCGCTTGCCATGACAACATCTGAATCAATCCCTCTACCCATAACGATCAGATCATCTTCCTGGAGCCCCACAACCACTTCGCCAAGAGCATCGGTACCAGCCGTTATGGCATTTACCAGATAACGGGTCAGTTTTGGTTTACGTTTGACTATCTTTTGAATTGTTTTAAATGTTGCGTCCACTGGCCCCCGGCCAAAAGCTGCATCCTGGATTATCTGCCCGTCCACTTCCATCTGAACCGTGGCGTTGGGGACGGATATACTACCTGCAGAAACGCTCAAATAGAGAAGTTTATATCGGGCAGGTACCTTGAGAACTTCTTCGACAACAAGAGATTCAATGTCCTCGTCAAATACAGTTTCTTTTCTTTCTGCCAGTTCTTTAAAAGCCTCATAGGCCCTGTCCAGTTCCTCAGGATTAAGGCTAAGACCAAGTTCAGCCAGTTTCTCGCCCAGTTCTTCCTTGGTAGCATCTTTTTTCAAAAGTTCAGGTTCCTTCTTTATTCCAAGCTCATCGGGGTCTATTACCTCATACGGCGGTTTTTCTTTTACATCAGCTACTTGAGGAACAACCGTTTCGTAGATGAAGGCATTAGCACCGACAATTGGTTTTCCGGGAGGTATCAGCACACCCGTAATCTGACTTATCATCCTGCATGTGGGATAGATTTCACCAAGATCCACAGACGTTTCACATCCGTACAGGTCTTTACGTGTTTCGAGAATCATCACAATTTCTTCCAGAGCCGTGTTACCCGCACGCTCACCAATACCGTTAACAGTGCAGTGCACCTGGTTTACTCCCTTTTCGATAGCCGCAAGAGAATTCGCAACTGCAAGCCCCAGGTCATTATGGCAATGGATACTCAATGTAATATTGTCCAACCCTTTTACTTCCGCGTTTATCCGATCGACAAGATCAGCAACTTCTCTCGGCGTAGCATACCCAACTGTGTCGGCAAAATTGATGCTCGTTGCTCCACTATCCACGGCCATTTGACCCAGATTCACCACATACGCGGGATCAGCTCTCCATGTGTCAACCAGCGAGAATTCAACATCATCGGTATACTTTTTCGCATAGCCGATTGCTTCTTCACCTATTTTCAGAACTTCTTCCCTGTTCTTTTTCAAAAAGTGTTCTCTGTAAGCGTCAGACGCTGGCACAAAGGTGTGGAGGCCCTTATTGTCTGCTTTTTCAAGAACCTTCCACGCCGCTTCAAAGTCTTTTTTACTGGTAGGCCGAGCCAAACAAACAAGTTTAGGGCCTGATACCGTGGCCACAATTTCTTTAGCCGCTTCGAATTCACCTTCCGATGCTCCCGGGAATCCTACTTCGAGAACATCAACGCCCAGTTTAACAATCTGCTTGGCAATTCTAACCTTTTCGTTTAAGCTCAGCACAAGCCCTGGAACCTTCTCCCCGTCCCTCAGTGTGGTATCAAATATCAAAACCTTCCGAGCGTCCATCAACATACCCCTTTCAGAATACTTTTAATTATTCAGATTTCTACTTCCCGAAGCCCAAACAAACTCAAGAAAAAACTCACATACTTAATATATGAAAACTTGCTAATTTGCAAACGGGCAAAATATTCTTTTCTAACCTTCGCTATTGGAGTGGTGTTTTGCGGCCAGAAGAATCGAATTCTTTATAGAGCTGATCAAAATATTTTATTGCTTTTTCCAGTAAGACATCTCTGTCGCTGTGATTTCTGGTAATTATATCCATAATGTCTCTTTCTACTTTAAGGCTCTCTTTATACTTTTTTTGTCCCCAGGAATTGATTTCAATGTCGTGGATTACTTGTCCAATTTTTTTTAATGCAGGATCATTTAGCCGGTAATGTTCAAGCAGTACCTCGAAACTTGATTTCGTGGCATTCCTCGACAAATTACCATCGGGAACATCGAAGGGAATTCCTTCAGTTATGTGAGTGCCTTTGGGATGAAATTGAAACATTGCACTTGGATCAATAAAGCGCTTTATGAGCCAGATTGAAGCACATTTGTCGACCTCAAATGAATCCCATGTAGCAAAAACCTGTCTACCGCCACAAAAAGAATTGGGAGTCATCGACCAAAAACAAGCGACAAACATCAAAAACTTATAAACTGTTTTCGTTTTCATTCAGTCCTAGTTCCCCCGTTTAGCTATGCAGATAAACTCTAGAAAAAACAAAGCACTTACATAATAACTCAAAGTACTCTTATAACGAACAAACTATCCAAAATTTCTCCCCATGTCTTTTACAATCTTTATACCATTCGTCAGTAAAAGTTTAACACTTCTCCACGCAACAAGTATACAAAACAATCATTACCAAACAACTACAGATATCACTTTTAGAGCGTAGTATTCGTTAACCCTTAGGGGCTTGAGCAATTATATTCATTTACGGAATTCTCTCTCGGATAGTGAGAACATTGATGCCCACAAGGGATAAAAAATTTCCCATTTATTCTAAAATTTTACTCCCTGATAATTTATCATCACCAAACGATAAAATATAACTACTTCTTATTATTAGACGAACATATTTCCCTAATATGGTACAGATTTTGATACTAATCACCTTGGATATACTATATAATGCCGATGTCTCCAGATGCACCATGACCATTTTTACAGGATTGAACCACTGAGGTAACCGGCTCACTTCCTGTAGATTGCTCGTGCGTCGGAGACCCTCTCTGGTCGATCCTTCATAGACTCAACAGTAACCTAGAGAAGTCTTGAGGTGCTTGTTATGAGAAAAATCTTACCTTTAATAATCATTCTTGTATTTCTATCGTCAGCAGTTTTTGCAGGTTCTGTCAACTCCCACCTGATAAAGGGCCACAACTATCTAATGGAAGGCTCAGCCTGGGAAGCTGAACGGGAATATCTCAGAGTGCTTGAGAAAGACCCCAAAAACGGTGAAGCATACACAGAATTGGGCACAATTGAAATGAAGAGAAAACATTACGGCAAGGCAATAGCTTACTTCAAGAAAGCAATCTCTTCGGGAACCGTCACACCCGAAACATTCATAAACCTAGCTTATTGCCAGAGAAAGCAAGGGAAACTTCAAGAAGCGGCAGAGACCTACCAGAGCCTGATAAAGATCCATCCAGAACTGGCAGAGGCCCATCTTGGCCT
>QMLL01000074.1 GCA_003646715.1 Deltaproteobacteria bacterium | reverse complement strand
TTGAAACCTTTTTGAAGATATGAAAGTTGCAATCAAAAATGCCAGAATTTACGATCCTGCCAGCGGAAGGGAAGGAGATGTTGGGACAATTCTCATTGATAGCGGTCGGATCGTAGGTAGTATTGACACAGCGCAGATCGAAATCGATGCCGAAGGACGTGTTTTGATGGCCGGAGCCATCGATGTGAATGCCCACATGGCCACGTACGGGCTAAATTTTATCAGGAGCTGCAGCCGGCTCCCGGCTGTGAGAGACATCGGAGAGGCTTACGTTCGCCTGGGATACACGTTCGTAAACGAAGCTTTTGTTACTCTGCATACGGCTGCTTATACTCATTACGAGCTGTCAAAGGTTCCGTGGCTTCATACGTCTATGTTCCTATCTCTTCCTTTATACGACCTGGAGAATTTTGTCAGAAGCGAAGATGTTGAAAAATGTGCCAGGGTCGTGGCGGCTTTCGGAGAAATAAGCAAATGTATTGGTTTCAGGCTTTTCGAGCCTGAACTGTACTACGAGCAAGAAATATATAGCCACAGAAATATTGAAGCTTCCAGATTGTTGGAATTTTTTGCCCGGGTGGCTGATGCTCTGAAGCTCAGGATGTTTGTTCACCCAAGGGAAACGTCAGTAAATCTGGTTTCTTCATATCCCGAAAGCTATCATCTTTCTTCGGTTTTTGAATTGCTGGCAGGGAATAATTTAAAGGAGCTGAAGTCAGTTCTTGACTCAGGTGCAAGTGTGGACATTGGATTTGTCCCCGAAGGGGATCATCTGAGAATTTTGCCGGAACCACAGGAAATCCCAGGACGGGTGTTTAAGTTTGACATTGGTTTGACTCACCCGGTCTATTACGTTCTTGCCAGTGGAGGAGAGAACAAGGAAACAAACAAACTTATGGATTTGTTAGGCGGAAGTAGCGACTACAAAATCGCTTTTTCCATGATGTTACCTGCGAAAGATTTCTTACAGAACTATGCGTCTCTCTGGGCTTCCATCGCTTCCAGATTCGGCTTTTCTTTTCTTGCTAGAATAACGCGTAACGTTCCCGCAGAAATACTTGGAATTATTGATCGAGGGAATCTTAATTTTGGTTCTAAGGCTGATATCGCGATTTATGATGTCGAGACGGAAAGCGACCAAGAATCCATGAAGCAGGCGTTTTCGTCTTGTTGGTGTTTGCTTAGAGATGGTGAAATAATTATCTCCGACGGAGAAATTATAGCGTCAGAGAGCAACAAAAAAACCTGGTTCCGCAAATTCCCGGATTCAGACAGGGAAGAAGCATTAAAAATATTGAGACAGTCGAGCTTCAGACCGCAAAATCTGGAAATAACAGAAGAAATAGCCGGCAGTCTGGCAGAAATTAGTGAGGGTTAGGAGATTTTTTGCTAATAACTAATTTCTGAAAAAAGAATGGGATAAAGTAGTTCATTAAAGATATTCCGGAGGTTTTCAAGATCGGTGGAAATACCGAAACTGGAAGACATACTTGAATTTTTACCGCGTACTGATTGTCAGAAATGCGGGATGACTTGCGCAGAATTTGCAGAATTTCTGCTCAGTGGAGATCTTTCACCATCTGACTGTCCTGTCCTGCACGAACAGCAGTGGGCCGGGTATATTGAAGCTCTGGAAGAAATACTTGCTCCTCTCAAGCAGAGGGCATCCACCGGGATGGTCATTAATCCTGATCTGTGCAACGGTTGCGGTATCTGTGTATCGGTATGTGAATACAACACGGCAAACAGCGAATCGGGAAGGCTTGGGAAGGGGCCCGAATGGGACGAAAAGGTGGCAATACGGGTAATCGACGGTGTGCTTGTGTTGGCGGACGAGAGTCTCTGTACCCGTACTACCCAGGCTGCCGATAAGTGCACCAAGTGTAAGGATCATTGTCCGACTAATGCTATTGATTACGTATAAACGAAAAGGAATTGGAAAGAGTAAGGGTAGGTGATGGCTGAATCTCAAAAGTGTTTGGATCTCAGGCACGGGAATACACATTTCAAGGATGAAGTAACGCAAGCTGCCGGAGGAGAGACTTTAACGCGCTGTTTTGCGTGCGGTATTTGTACCGGATGTTGCCCGGTGAGCGAAATAGATAACAGGTTTCGTCCCAGTTCTATAATCCAGATGATTTTGCTGGGTCAAAAGGAAGATCTGCTTAAGTCTGATATTATCTGGTATTGCTGGCAATGTTTCAGTTGCTCGTTCCACTGTCCACAGGGCGTAAAATTTGCCAGCATAATTCGTGTCCTAAGATACATGGCTGTCGATGAAGGAATAGTTTCACCAGAACTAATGGAAAAAGTAAGTGAGATTGATATGAGTATAAGACACGCGCGAAGGAAAATCCTGGATTTCTTTTTTGACGAGTACAGGAGGAAAGGAAAAGTCCCGGATAATATTGAGGGATTGTGCAAAAAGAGTTTCGGGGACAAATAATGTGGCATTTCACAGATGCACAGTGGGTGAAAAACTGCGTGGGAATTCGTTGAATGCGGTAACATAGGTTAGAGTGGAGTTTCAGTGGCGAAGAGAAAGGCCAAGGGAAGTGTTTTAGTTATCGGTGGTGGTGTGGCAGGTATGGAATCTGCCATTCAATGTGCCCAGCTTGGTTTCAAAGTTTTTCTGCTTGACCAGGCGCCTTCCATTGGCGGGCACATGTCTCAACTTGATAAAACTTTTCCTACCAATGATTGCGCAATGTGCATTCTTTCGCCCAGAATGCACGAAGTGAAAAGCCAGGGAAATATTCGACTTTTAACTTACTGTCGTGTTGAGGCAATCCAGGGATCTGCCGGCAACTTTAGCGTTGCAATCAGGAAGTTGCCTCGCTTTGTTGACGAGGATAAATGTATAGGTTGTGGCACGTGTACTGAGAAGTGCCCGGTAAAAATACCCGATCTTTTCAACCTGGGTTTAAACCAAACTAAAGCTATCCATCAATTATACCCTCAGGCCGTTCCTGCCGTGCCGATTATCGAAAAAGACTTTTGCAGGTATTTTCTTAAAGGAAAATGTAGAATATGTGAGAAGTTGTGCCCTACTAAAGCTGTGGATTTCAATCAGAGTGATGATTTGTTGATGCTCAATGTTGGGGCGATTATAAATGCCACCGGTTTTAGTACTTTCGACCCTGAAAGAATAGCTGATTACAACTATGGGCTAAGCCCTGATATTCTTACGTCACTGGAATTTGAGCGTCTTTTGAGTCCCACAGGACCGAGTGGCGGTGAACTGATTAGATTATCCGATGGTAAGGTTCCTCGGAAGCTCGCTTTTGTACAGTGCGTGGGTTCCAGAGACGTTACGCTAAACAGACCTTACTGTTCTGAGATTTGTTGCTTGATAAGTTTCAAACAGGCAATGCTGGCCCTGGACAGGGGAGGTCTGGATGAAATTGCCATATTTTACATAGATCGAAGAGCCCAGGAAAAGGAAGGGGAAGAGTACCTTGTCAGACTCGATAAAGAGGAGAGGGTCAGGTTTATAAAGGGGAAAGTTGCTCGTATTTTTCCGGATGAGAACGGATCTCTGGTTCTTGATTACAGTGACCTTGAAGGTGGTTTTCAAACCTTCCGGGCAGATATGGTGGTGCTTGCGGTTGGCATTGAGGCAAAAAAGGGTGCTGCTTCGGGCTTGATGGATTTGGAAGCAGATCCCTGGGGTTTTGTCAATACGAGGGAGTTTAATCTGGAATCTTCTCGACCTGGAATCTTTGTTTGCGGGGGCGCAAGAAGGCCCAAGAGTATTCCCGGGACGGTGCTGGATTCTGATGCTGCGGTGTCGGATGTTTGTTCCCTTCTTGGTTTGCCATTGAGAAAAGATCAAGGACGCGAGAGAGGAGAACTGATTGCACCGCAGGATGTCCGGTTGGGAGTTTTTGTCTGCAGGTGCGGTACCAATATTGCCTCGGTGGTTAATACCGCTGAAGTGGTGGAATTCGCCAGAAGTCTACCGGGAGTTGTTTGGGCGCAGGAAAATCTTTTTAGTTGTTCTTCCGACGCGACAAAAGAAATGGCAAAAACGGTCAGGGAAAAAGGGATAACAAGGCTTCTTGTGGCATCATGCACGCCTCGAACTCATTTGCCCATATTTCAAGATGTTATGAAACAAGCAGGGATGAACCCGGGATTTGTGTCCATGGCAAATATTCGCGAACAGTGTGCCTGGGTTCATAAGAAAGACCCGGAAAAGGCAACCGAGAAGGCTAAAAGCCTGGTGAAAGCAGCTGTGGGGAAAATATCGGGGTCAAGAGCTCTTTCGTTTTTGACTTCTCCGATCGTAAAACGAGCGTTGGTTCTGGGTGGAGGAGTATCGGGAATGACTGCTGCTGTTACCATGGCGGAGCAAAACATTGATGTTGTCCTGGTAGAGAAAACGGATCACCTTGGGGGACGAAGCTTGCACTCCCTGGAAGATTTTAGAACGGGTCATTTTGAAGTGCATTTTAACAAATTAGTAGATCAGGTATTGAATCATCCCCGCATCACCGTGTATTTGAACGCGACGTTGGAAGCATTTTCCGGTTCTGCAGGAAATTTTACGTCTAGAGTAAGAGTGGTGGGTAAACAGGGTGAAAAAGAAGTTGATCTGAATTATGGTGCCCTGATTATTGCTATCGGGGCAAGAACGCTGAATCCATGCGGTTTGTATGGCTATGGAGAAATGGATGCTGTATGCACCCAGGCCGAACTGGAAAGGGAACTCAAAGCGGAACTTGATAATAGGAATTGGGGGCATGATTTTCCCGGGAACTACGTGAGGCCTTCGGGAGCATATTTTGAAACAACTCTATCAAGAATACGGCACCTTTGCATGATTCAATGTGTCGGATCCAGAAGTGACGAAAGGCCTTATTGCAGCAGGGTTTGTTGTACCAGGGCAGTAAACCATGCCGTGATTTTGAAAACCCTCTACCCGCATATGAATATTACCATACTTTATAGGGATATCAGGACTTACGGTTTTAATGAGCTGTTGTACCAGGAAGCGAGAGAGAAAGGCGTTGTATTTATTAAATATGATCCCGAAAATCCACCAGCGGTGTCACCGGTCAGACTTGGCAAACAAAAGGCCGTAAGTATAGAAGTTAAAAATAAAGGCTACGGAAGTTCGGCTACGTGTGAAGATCCGGTACTGTGTCTGACTGTAGATCGTCTCGTTTTAAGTGAAGCTACTTTGCCTACCGACGATCACGAAACTCTTGCAAGATTGCTCAAGCTTCCTCTATCAGCAAGTGGTTTTTTCATGGAAAAACACTTGAAGCTAGGTCCTGCCGAGACACAACTAGAAGGTGTGTACGTCTGCGGTCAGGCTCATTATCCCAAAACGGTGTCAGAATCGGTGATTCATGCGAAAGCGGTTTCTGCTAAAGCTCTTGCTTTACTTTCACAAGATGTAAAAGTAAGATTTGCTCCCACGGTCTCAGTAAATACCGGACGATGTGTAAGGTGCCTTACCTGTGTAAGGGTATGTCCTTACGAGGTTCCCGTATTCAGGGCGGGAGAAATCTTTATTGACAAGTTAAAATGCCAGGGATGTGGAATCTGTGTTGCAGAATGTCCAAATAAGGCCATTGAACCTGATATTATTGCGGATTCTCAGGTTGTTAAGGAACTTGAACTTTTGGTGAGGTAAAAGATGGATTTTGTGTGGATTCTTGGGGCGGGTCATTTTGGGGCTTTGGCAGCCAGGAGAATATCGAAGAGAAATCCGGGCAAATCGATTCTCGTTGTGGACGAAGATCATGAGAAGCTTAAGGAACTTCAAGAACTGCCTGTAAAAACCCGTGAAGAAGATGCCTTAAATTTTCTGGTGGATAATTTTTCTGATCCTCCGGAGTGGATTGTTCCGGCAGTACCGATTCATGTGGCTTTTGAATGGCTGATGGAGGAGCTCAAAAAAAATGGTATTTCTGTCGAGCGAATTGATGTTCCTGACGAAGTGGACGACCAGGTCCCAAATCCTTACCGAATGACGCAGAGAACGTTATATGCAAGCTTTGCAGACTTTGTATGTCCGGACAATTGCAGTGAGCCGGAGGAAATATGTACGAAGACGAAAGAGCCTCGCAAAGGCAACCTTTTCGAGGTTCTGGCCAAAATAGAGGTTCCCGGATATCAACCTGTGGTGCTCAGGAGCCATCAATTGGCGCCCGGTGTTGGAGGGTATACGCCTGAGGCCATGAGAAAAATGTACGATCAGGTTACTGCCAGGCCGGGTAAATATTTCGTGGCTACGAGTTGTCGATGTCACGGCGTCATTGATGCTTTAAAGTGGGAGTAGGGGGATAGTCAGGAAGAGTGGATAAGCCTGTTACAATTACCGACCGTGTTTCATTGTCGTACCGCACTAAAATGTTTGTGGTATGTCTCCTTTATTTTGCCGAAGGCGTGCCGTTTGGCTTCATTTACAATACGCTTTCCGTGTATTTCAGATCTCACCACATGAGTCTCAAATCCATAGGTATGCTCAGCCTTACGGGGTTGGCGTGGAGTCTAAAACTTTTGTGGGCCCCGCTTGTTGATAGATACGGAAAGAGGTTTTACTGGATAGTGCCCAGTCAGCTTGTGATAGCTCTTTGTATGCTTTCAATCTTAAGCGTCGATCCCGTAAATCCTGGCATAAGTATTGTGATAATTTTGGCCGCAATGTGTTTTGCTTCTGCAACCCAGGATATCGCGGTAGATGCTTACACCATTGATATTTTGGATGAAAAAGAACTTGGAATGGCCAACGGGTTCCGGGTGAGTGCTTACAGGGTGGCACTCATTGTTGCGGGTGGCGGACTTGTGGCTTTAAGTGATTTCTTTGAGTGGGAAGCTGTTTTTGTGGGTATTTCGATAACTATGGCTCTTATTGCCCTAATAGTCTTATTCTGGAGGCCCTGCCATGCTCCCAGGATTAAAACTTCTGAAAGCGGTGCTTCCTTGAGTATCATCAAGCAGTGGATAGTACCCATAAAAGGAATACTGAAGAAGAAAAACGTTTGGGCGGTGATTCTTTTTATTTTACTGTTCAAGGTTGGCGATTCGATG
Source organism: Deltaproteobacteria bacterium (assembly GCA_003646715.1). Classification (GTDB taxonomy): domain Bacteria; phylum Desulfobacterota; class Syntrophobacteria; order B119-G9; family B119-G9; genus B119-G9. The sequence goes on along the minus strand of QMLL01000074.1, from coordinate 428 downwards.
ATGGGGTCAATGGTGGCTCCGTTCTGGGTTGACAAGGGTTTTACAAGGACTGAAATTGGCCTGGTTTCCGGGACTCTTGGAACCATATTTAGCATTATTGGTTCTATCGTGGGAGGAGGACTAACCACAATGTGGGGGATCGGGCGTGCTTTATGGATTCTGGGGGGATTTCAGGCGATATCTAACCTCGGCTATGCGGGTGCTGCTCTTCCAGGTGTTACCAAGTACGCAGTGTACGGTGCTTCCGTGTTTGAGAGTTTTAGTGGAGGACTCGGCACAGCAGCTTTTCTTGCTTTTTTGATGAAACTTTGCGATAAGCATTTCAGTGCCACCCAGTATGCTCTTTTTAGTACGATATTTAGCTTTAGCAGATCTATTTCGGGTGTCCTGGGAGGGTTTGGAGCAGAGCATTTTGGGTATGCGTTGTT
>QMLL01000073.1 GCA_003646715.1 Deltaproteobacteria bacterium | reverse complement strand
TGTTGATGACAACGGTATTCCAGATGGCTGGTATACTTATGGGAGTGGGTTTATCTATGATACAACAGAAGCTTTATCCGGTAACAAGTCAATTAAGTGTAGTAGTTCCTCAAATGATTCAGTTTGGGGAATATATTATGTTTTATTTCTTAACCAGATTGAACCGCATAATGTTGTAGTCAGTGGATATTCTAAGTCAACCAATGTTACAGGTGATGAAGGCAAAGATTATTCGATTTATGTGGATGTTTAATGTGTAGATGGCTCAACAATGTATGGAGAATGTGTAACTTTCCCGGTTGGGACCCAGGATTGGATTTATTCTAAGCATACAATACAGCCATCTGCACCTATAGAGAAGTTGGTCATTTATTTATTGTTTAGATACCGTACTGGGACTGTGTGGTTCGATGATGTCGGTGTTTACACAGTGGCGCCGATGCCCGTTGAGGAGGAAGGGCAGCTCAAGTTAGATAATCTCGATTTTGACTTTATGGTTGTCCCCAATCCGGTGAAGGAAGAAGGGATAATCAGGGCTTATGTACCGGGGACAAAAACCAAAGTGCTGAAGCTTTATGATTGTTCAGGAAGATTGGCTGACCTTTTCGAGCTTCGTCCCGGTTTAAACGAGATCACTTGGGACACGAGACACTTGCCTAACGGGATGTATTTCCTTTATTCGAGTGAACCTCGTAAGGTTGTAAAAACCCTTATATTGAGGTAAGAGTCTCTTCAATAAAGATTTATTAGGCAACATAGGTAATTACATTTAAGTGTAGCTCCACTTGACTACTTGATACAAACGAATTCCTCGAATTTGATTAAACCTGAAATTCTTCGAAGAAAGACTTGTAAACACGACTCCACTAATTTATTATCTAAATACTTTTGTGAACTGATAATTAGATATTCCTTATCGGACAAAAATGAGGGAATATTTAATTATACTAAGTGTCATTTCTGCTAATTTGCTTCTTTTCCGTTCATCTTATTTGAGTAAAGGTGACATAAATATCAATAAATTAGCTGATTTCTATGGGCTGTCTTCAACATGTTTAGATTTGACTGATAGTACCACTATAGATACTTTGATAACCACTTATTTAAGTGAAGCAGGTCCTAAAGGAATAGCTGTCAGCCATAGGGCTCTTGAATATGTGCTATCCACTGAAGATATAGAAGTTGTTTCTGCATATGTTCATAAGGGAGGTAATTTGTTGATTTATGAGGTCATTGATACGCTGCCATTGGTTCATCTTAATCTCTTAATTGACGGAAGGTTACGACTTGTAGACAAAGTTTACAGGGAGGAAGATATAACTTACGCGATAGCAGTTGCGGATTCTCAAATAACAAGAGAATTTACAGGCTTAAGATTTCCTTTTAGTATGGTGAACTATAACTTTGACTACGGACAGATATATGATAGATTGAACAGAGGAAGCGTTGTGATTTCTTTGGGCGATTACGCAATTTTGGTCCGTTTTAAGGCAGGTAACGGATTCATTTTCATAGATTCAGGTAATCAGTATAAGGATTTGGAAGAGAACGCATTAAGAGATTTATATAGACCGCAGAATTTTTCTGTTTTAGTTCCTAAGATGTTCTTCATAAGAGGTGCCTTTGGAAATTATTGCTGGCACAGTAAGGTGGATTTTGCCAACTTGACCATTGACGATCCCAGGTTGGTTCAGCCATGGGGAAATATAGATTACTTTCAGTTATTGCAGGAAATGGATTTGCACAACTTTCACACAACGATAGGATTTATTCCCCGCTTTTTCACGACAACCATTGATTCCGTGGCATCACTCTTTATTAATAGGTCTGATCGATTTTCCATTGTTCAACATGGAAATAATCACGACGGGTACGAATTTTATTTTTATACTCAACAGCAAGTGGATTCTATGTGTGAGGCAAACGGCGGATTGTGGTGCGATTCCTCCACGCATTTCCCGCGTAGCTTACAAGAGCAAGAAGCCGATATTTTAGAAGGTTTGACTCGAATGTATGAGCATCAAACTCGATCTGGTGTTTCCTTCGGCAGGGTCATGATATTTCCCTGGGGGATAGCTCCAACGGCGACTTTAGGGATTTTGAAAAAGTACAATTATCTTGCCACGATTAACGCTCAAACAGTTCCATTGGGTGAAGAGTTAGTGCCGTATTGGTCCTATGGAATTCATCCTGCCGAAGATTATTTTTCAAACTTTCCGCTTTTGATTCGAAGGCACCCCTGTACTTCTTATTTTCCCTTTGTGATGGATAAGTTTAACTGGCCTTTTGTATTGTTCATTGACAGGCCGCTTCTTTTGTATTCCCATCATAATGAAATTTTCCAGAACGGAGTTGATGGATTTAATCCTGTTGCAGATTATATAAATGACAGCCTATACGGCGAGGTAAAATGGGCATCTCTGGACGAGATCCTTAAACATTTATATTGGGAGAAAGAAAATAATGATGGTTCAGTGAGTGTTTGGGTGTGGACAAATGATGTGGTTATAACCAATTCCAGCGATGAAAGAAAGCTTTTTCACCTAAAGAAGTATGAGACCGAAAATGTTCCGATCTATTCTGTCAGTGTAAACGGTAGAGAAGTGAGCTATTCTATACTTAATGATACTTTGGAGATCGATTTTTACGTAGATGGCCGAGATTCTGTAGAATTCACCATCGATTACGGGAATTTTTCTTGCGATTTTGCGATATTCAATGAACAAGTAAGTTTTATAGAATCTGACACACTTCGTTTCGTGGTACACAACTTGGGTTATGAAAGTGGAATATGTCCCTATAAAATTACTTCTACAGGAACCGCAACAGAAGATTCGCTATTAAGTATTTCAGTTACGTCCGAAATTTTTCCTGAATGTAGCACAATTGTCAAATTGGCTTTGATGGGGATTGCCAACCCCTCGATTATAAAAATTTCTCTGGATCCATATAACATCGTAAAGGAACTGGATGAGTCAAATAACATAGTTTTCTTTAATGTCAGAAGTTGGTACAACAAAAAACTCTCTGATGCCAAACAAAATAGACAGGAAGATAGTTATAGCGATTTACAGGGCTCGTCCAAAGTGACATTTAACGTTTTCCCTATCCCAGCGGAGAATATGCTGCTGCTCGAGTATTATTTGCCGTTCGACGAGCGGATTGCAATCAAATTGTATAGTGTGAATGGAAGGTTGGTTCAAACATTTAAATCTGGTTTTGAGATGAAGGGGGTCCATAGGTTGATTTTGGACAAAAGAACCTTAGATACCGGGTTTCTGCCAGAGGGGATTTACTTCGCTGTGTTGAGACTGGAAGGGGAAGGGAAGGTGCTATCAAGAAAGATAGTGTGGTTGAATAAATAAAATGAAGACTAACTCTGGCTAACTCCAGAAGGGATGGTAATAGAAAGTATCGCCAAGTGAGAGAGTTTTTTAAAGTTTAAGTGGCTTTTGTTAGTTCAGATAAGGCTTCAAAAGAAACGGCGTTTATAGTACATGTCCTCTTCTGATAGGACCCAATTGCAGACAAACCGGAGACATTTAATTCCAGGGTAGCCTGAATGTTATGTTTTATGCATTAGAGTGAACGTGCTCCGAAATCTGAAGCTTTATTTGCAATGCAAAGTATTTCAGAATTCAGCAACTGGAGAAACGTTCAGTAAGGATTTCTCAAGAGGCTTTCTTTTAGAATCTTCCCCTCTATAATTGAGTTTGAAGGGCAGATCAGTTTGACGGCATATTGCGAGTTGATTTTCCTCTGTCGGGATGGTATCAATTTAGTCAAGGTCACCGAATCGAAAAGATGACCAAGGTGAAGGCGTCGGGAGAGGGGGAATCGTATTGGTAGAATGCATTGACTGAAATGAAAATATGGATTGATATCGACAATGCTCCACATGTTCTGATATTCAGGCCGATAATCACGGAGCTTGAGAGAAGAGGTCACGATGTGCTGATCACAGCCAGGGATTACGGCCAGACGAAAGGGCTTCTTAAACTCTATGGTATCCCGCATCAGTTGATAGGCAGATATACGGGCAAAAGTAAATCGAGGAAAGCATTTGGACTCGCGCTGAGGAGTGCCCAACTTTTCAACTGGGCGAGACATCACAGGATCGACCTTGCCCTTTCGCACGGGGCAAGGGCCTCCGTAATACCAGCCAGGGTTCTCGGTATATATCTCGTTATTATGTACGATTACGAGTTTGTTTTCGATGTTCTGTACAAGCATTTTGCTAACCTTTTGATGATTCCCGACAAGATTCCTGATGATCGGCTTAAGAAACTGGGGGTCAATCTCGATAAGGTGATCAAGTACCCGGGCCTCAAAGAAGAAATATATGTCGGGTTCGACAACGTCGATGGAGAATTGCCTCTCAAACTGGAACTCAATCCCGAAAAAGTGTGGGTTACCCTGAGACCGCCGGCAACCACGGCACACTATCACATCAAGAAAAGCGAAGAGATTTTCTGGATGCTCCTCGATTTTCTGCTAAGTAAAGAAACGGTCCAGATAATCCTGCTTCCTCGCACAAAGTCGCAGAAATCAGAAATATTATCACGGGTCAGGGCGGAAGGTAAAGTAGTAATTCCCGATCGCGTAGTGGATGGTATGAGCCTTATTTATCACTCTGACGTCGTGATCGGCGGAGGAGGGACGATGACCAGAGAAGCGGCTGTAGCTGGTATTCCTTCTTACACGATATTCCAGAGCAGACACGGGGCTGTTGATGAATATCTCGAGAGGACGGGAAAACTCGTTTTTATAAGATCTCGGGAAGACTTTGAGAAGATAAGGTTGGAGAAAAAACCGCCTGTAAAATTTAATAGATCGCGAAGAGATTATTTAGTCGAGTTTATCGTGGATAAATTAGAGGAAATATATGGCGGGAGGCGTTGAGAGGCTATGTCACAAAATTGTTGTCAGACTTATTTCCAGTCAGCATGGTGGATCAGAACGATAGCTGAAACTTATGGCTACAGACCTGTCCTGGTTGATAAATGTGGGAACAACCCTATTTATTTCATGCTTGTGAGCAGCCCTCTGACGGGCAGAAGGTTGATCGGTCTTCCTTTCGTTGATTATAGCCTTTTTAGGGGTGATGATGGAGATTGGACAGATTTATTTGAAAAGATGCACAGGCTAAAGGGCGAACTCGGGCTCGATTATGTGGAGATCAGGAGTTTGGGCAGACTGAATTCTTTAAATGGGCATTTTCAACGTGTCGAAATTTTCAGTACTTTTCGGGTAAGGATAGGAAATATAGATGAAATGTATAATAAACTTGACAGGAGGTTCAGACAATCTATCAGGGTGGCACGCGAATCTGGCGTGAAAGTCGTCATGGATAATTCGTTTTTCGGCTTGAAAAGCCTGTATAGATTAAATTTGTTCGTCAGGAGAAAGCACGGAGTGCCTATCCAGCCTTTTGCTTTTTTCAGGAATATCTGGAAGTACGGGATTCTCGGAGGAAATGGTTTTATTCTCCTCGCAAAACTTAATGGTAGACCGATTGCGGGAATCATGTTTTTGAGGGAAAAAGAAATTCTCTTCGCCAAATATAATGGGTCCATTAAAGAATTTTTAAACCGCCGTCCCAATCACCTCATATACTGGGAGGCCTTGAAACTGGCCCGTGAAATGTCTCTGGAGTATCTCGATCTGGGCAGGACAGGTATCGATGAGATAAATTTGCGAAGATTTAAAAAGACCATGGGAGCTCAGGAAGAGTTGCTATCTTACTACATCTTTCCACCTGCGAAGGCATCTGAAGTTTATGGCAAATTCAAATCCAGTTTTACCAACAGGATTTTGAAAGCTACGCCGCTGTTTGTCAATCGTTCTGTTGGCGAATTGTTTTACAAACATTTTGCGTGAGAGATGAAGGAGAAAGGGTATTTTTTAGATAAGTGGAAGCTCTTAAACGGGAAAAAACTGGTGTCATCAGTGGTAACTCCAGAGGGTTTTGATTACCTCGGGTACTTTTCCATCGAGGATCCGGGAGGAATATCAATTCGACTATGGGGCCCAGTTAAGAAAGGCCTTAGAACCGAAGATGGCGAGATCCTTGCCTCAGTGAGGGATGAGACAGGAGAGATTATTTCCCACATCTGTTATCTCAATGGGAAACTCTATTTGCCCTTTGATCCCGACCTTGTCATTGAGAGCCTGTTGTATGAACGTTATCTGAAACCGAGCAGTTTTCTTTCCATTGTGTCCAGGTTCTACTACATGGCCAAGCCTATGATGCCTATTGCCCTGCAAGTCATGCTGAGGACCACCTTCTACAGATTGAAGAGGATTCAGGATACATTTCCTGCCTGGCCCTTTGACGATAGACTTCATAGGTTTGAGCTTTACATACTGAAGTTGCTTATGAAATCGCAGGGTATCAAGGAGCTTCCATTTTTATGGTTCTGGCCTTCGGGATATCAGTTTGCTCTTTTGTTAACTCACGATGTAGAGTCGTCCTCGGGAGTGAGAAACATTAAAAAGGTGATCGAGCTGGAGAAGAAGTATGGATTTAAATCCAGTTTCAACTTTGTGACGAATAAATACGAGATTCCGGATGACCTGATTAAGCGCATAAAAAGAGAGGGATTCGAGGTTGGAGTGCATGGTTACAAGCATGACGGAAAGCTTTTCTGTAATTATACTATTTTCAGGGCTAGAATCAGACAGGTTCAGAAAAAGGCGGAGAAATGGGGGGCAGTTGGGTTCCGGTCGCCCTCCACTCTTCGAAACCTTGATTGGCTGAGGGAAATCCCCTTTTTCTACGATTCGTCTTTCTTTGATACCGACCCATATGAGCCTCAGCCCGGTGGAACATTTAGTTTCTTCCCCTTCAGGCTTGGGAAATTGATCGAGTTGCCGATGACACTTCCCCAGGACCATATATTGTTCAGGTATCTCGGAGAAAAAAGCCCAAGGGTCTGGTTGAATAAGGTCATACAGATAAAGTCAAAATATGGGCTGGCTCTTCTTAATGCTCACCCGGACAAAGGTTATTTGGGGGAGCCAAAAAACTTACTCATTTATGAGGAATTTCTCAGAAATCTTAGGAAAATAGAGGGATTCTGGAATCCACTTCCACGAGAACTTGCGAGGTGGTGGCTTGAGAGAATCACTTTTGATCTCGATGGTAAAGGGGAGGTGATATTGCCCGAGGAGGCAGTCTGGGCATATCTCGAGATCGAAGACGATCGTTTAAGCATCGATTTAAAGCCAAGGCCCTCGCCCTCCGTTATTTAATCGGTAAACTCGCTTTGGCAAGTGTGGAAGTGCCAGAGGAATATCTCTGGGATGTTGAGACTTTATGTTCCCAGGAAGTAAACCCCTGTTCTGAGACTGCACAACGCTGCCGGGAGGCTGGTCAGAGCTTTTGAGCTGAGGCCGGGGATGAATATCCTTCGATGGAAAACAGATGGTCTTCCAAACGGCGCTTATTTTCTCTGTTCTGAGAAGCCCCGAAAAG
>QMLL01000072.1 GCA_003646715.1 Deltaproteobacteria bacterium | reverse complement strand
CGGATCAGCTTCACATTTAACCAGGAATTCCACACGCTCTCTGATACTAAAATGATGCCAGCTGGGAACATCCCGGGTATTTCCTGATAGAATCCCAATCTTTTCGAGCGCACTTACAAGTGGCTCGGCCCTACCAAGAGCCTTCAAGGCATAAAGATCAGCCTGACGCTCACAGTTTCTCATAAAGTAACCAAAAACATAACGAAAATAGAATATCAAAAGAATAATAAGAGGCATCGAGTATATGAAAGCAACAACATCAGGGTTTTTGGATGCCGCCATTACCAGTTCTGCAAGAGGTTTTAGCTGCAAAAGAATTAAAAAAACGACATCCCACAACAGGTACATGAGAACAGCATAGGCTATTAGCAAGAAAAGATACAGTGGCAGGTGAAAACGCCTTACATGTCCCATTTCATGAGCAACAACGCCCCGAATTTCTTCCGGTGACAGAACATTGAGAAGAGACTCGGTGATCAACAGGTATCGCCACCTCGGTAAAAAACCAATTACGCCCGCAGTAAGCACCTTTCCGAAAAAAAGAGGCCAGAGACAAATTTCTCTAAATTGAAAATTCTGTTCATGACAGAATTGAACAATATTTTCCCTGTGGTACCCTCGTGGTAAAGGGCGACAGTTCCAAAAGCGCACTATCAACGCCGGCCCAAAGCAGGCAAAAAGAACTAACAGACCCAGGATCAACACAAGATGCCCGATGTCCGTGGTCAGGAAAGGGACATGGACCGTTTTTAGGACCAGTTGAAAAATATCGACAAGAAACGAGATAATGAACCAGGGAGCAAGAATACCAAGGTTAAAATTTATATTAGCCTTTATAAACGCCGCGCGGTTTAAAATTGTATCTCCGGGAAATTGATGATATCTGTAGCCAAACGACCAGATAACAATCTGGTGTATCCCAAGTAGAAGTAGTGCTATCGTTCCCGAAAGAGTTATAAAATCTTCAACCAGTGGTATCTGGTCAATGTAATACTTGATCCCCAAAACATAAACCTGGATGGCAATAAAACCCAGGGCGAGCGTGGTCAACCGGAATTCCAAACCCTGGTATGCCCTGACAGATACTTTACCCCTGAGAATCCTCCTTTTTAACACGGAAAAAGAATAAGCAACTATAGCCACAAAACTGAGAAAAAGCATGACGCTCAGAAAAGCAGTCACAAGCCCCGGATACGGGGGACTCTTTTCTGGACGCTCAAGAGAATACAGGGTTAATACAACCAGGAAGTAAATAAATTGGGAATACATAGAGCCTTAGCTTTATTAAAGAGGGTGAATTCTGTCCGGTTCAGGATGACTCCTCACAAAATGCAACGCTTTTGCCTCAAAATGGCTATCCGGGTAGGAACCCGGGGGATCTCTGAAAACCCCCCAGTAGTTTAGCACGTATTTTATAAAAAGAGGCGCATGATCTTCTATTTCTTTTGTTACTTCCTGCAAAAATCGGCCAACGTACCACCGTTCTTTGATCATGTCCGGGACACATGATACATCTTCAATGCCCAAAGACGACTTTACCACCAGCTTCCAGCTTGACGGAAAGAGATTCGCAGTAATAGACACAAGTCCGCCTTTGTTCGGATTTTCCAGGAATAGACTCTCCCTGCCATCATATATCCTGAAATCCGACCGGTCCCTCAAGGCCCACGAATAACTCAAACTCCGTTTCAGGTCGGTTACGTTGATCAGGCCACATATGTTCGGAACATCTGCCAGTTTTCTCAGGACAGCCGGTATCAGGTTTTTCCTTTTGAAAAAGGGTTTTGAAAAATGGACTCTTTTCGGATCATTCATCACCAGCAAGGGTAAGTCAGTATCAGAGAGCAAATCCCTGTAATAGTCCGGAAGCCCTCGGTTGCTGTGATACGAGAGAGGTAAGTCAACAAGGAATATCTTTCTTTCTTTTTTGATGTTCCCTGCCACTTCTTTTACACAATCAAAAATCCCTCTTGTTTCTTCCTCGTCAAATCCAGTAATCATCACGAAAAGGGGTAAATTAGCAGGAACAACCTCGATGCATCTTTCCAGAAACCGACATTGATAACTTGCTATATCGCTTGTTGGAGCCCAGTAAAGCGGATCTATGAGGATCCCATCTACATTGCCACACACCAGATTTAGCAAACGCACAAAATCCCCTGCTTCCGGTTTGTCTCCGGCAGGCAAGGCCAGGTTAACTATTAATCCTCTTGGTGGACGTATCTTATTCATTGAGAAAATCGTATCTTCCCCTGTCCCAGAAGGTCGTGCAGGTGCAGGACTCCAACGAGTGACTGGTTTTCATCCACAATGGGCAACACTGTTATCAGGTGGCGTTCCATTACCTCCAGCGCTTCCGCCACCGATCTTCCTGCTTGGATCCTTTTGGGGTTCTTTGTCATAATCTCATCAACACTAACCGTGCCCACATCATTATAACTCAAAAGTACACGCCTTAGATCACCGTCAGTGATAATCCCGACTAAATTCTTATCACCATCAACCACCAGGGTGGCACCAAGATGCTTCCTGTCCATTTCTTTTATGGCATCCAGAAGCAAAGTACCGGTAACTACAAGAGGAACCTGGTCACCTGTTCGCATGACTCTGTTTAGAGAAACCTTCAAGCGTTCCCCCAAATGCCCCCCCGGGTGAAAACGCTGAAAATCACAGGTTTTGAAATCCCTCATCTTTACAAGCACCACAGCAAGCGCATCACCCAGAGCAAGCATCGCCGTGGTACTGGCAGTGGGAGCCAACCCAAGCGGACACGCTTCTCTTTCCACTCCCGAGTTGATCACCAGATCTGCCCATCTAGCCAGTGTTGATTCCGGGTTCCCCGTGAGAGCAATAATTTTAACACCCAGCTCTTTCAACGTGGGCAAAATGGCGTTTAATTCGTCGGTTTCGCCGCTGTTGGAAAGAGCCATAACAAGATCGGTCGGTAACACCATTCCCAGGTCACCATGCTGGGCTTCCACGGGGTGAAGAAAAAGTGCTGGCGTGCCAGTACTGCAGAAAGTTGCAACTATTTTTCGCCCGACTATACCGGATTTTCCGATACCCGTTACTATGACTCGCCCCTTGTTTTGAAGAATTAGCTTAGCAGCATGGTAGAAATTCTCATCAATGCTATTAACAAGACCAAGAATTCCCGCCGCTTCTATCTCAAGCACTTTTCTGGCTTCCGCAAGCACTTCTACCATCCGTAAAGTCCTGTGTGCACTCTTATCTTCTCTGACTTGATTCCGAACGACTTTCATCTCTCGAAACAGTACTTCGATATCCCTGGATCATACTCCACGGGATAATCACCGGTAAAACAAGCCAGACAAAAATTGTTCCCATCAGTGCCGGTTCCTTCAATGAGCCCTTCCACACTCAGGTAACCCAGTGAATCAAGACCGATAAATCTCTTGATTTCCTCCACGGTATGCGTGGCGGCTATAAGTTCTCCTCTGGTAGAAAAATCAATCCCGTATGGACACGGAAAACGGTGCGGAGGACAACTTACGAGCATATGGATTTCTCTAGCTCCCGCTTCTCGCAACGTTTTTATCCTGGTCTTGCTGGTGGTTCCTCTTATAATGGAATCTTCGATGATAATAATCCTCTTACCCTTTAACAGCTCTTTTACGGGATTGAGTTTCACTTTGACGGCAAAATCTCTCATGGCCTGGGTGGGTTGGATAAAAGTTCGTCCCACGTAATGATTCCTTATAACTCCCATTTCCATGGGTAGACCTGATTTCTCAGTGTATCCGAGAGCAGCATAGTTGCCGGAATCCGGAAAAGGCATAATAAGATCCGCATCAATGGGATATTCTCTGGCAAGGATGTGTCCCAGCCGTTTTCTGCAAAGGTAGACATTCTGCCCGAAAATATTGCTGTCTGGCCTAGCGAAATAGATAAATTCAAATATGCAATAAGCTGATTGTACTTTAGGAAAAGGTTTTATGGACTTCAACCCGTTTTTATCAATAAATACCATTTCTCCCGGTTCAACGTCTCTGATGTAGCTCGCTCCAATCAAATCCAGCGCACAGGTTTCGGAAGCAAGAATGTATGCTCCGTCAAGCTTTCCAATGCATAGAGGCCTAAAACCGTGGGGGTCCCGTATACCTATTAGCTTCTTGCGAGTACCTATAAGTATCGAGTAAGCGCCCTTGACTTCATTGAAAGTCTTGATTAAAGACTTTTCCAACCCTTCGCTCATAAAACGGGCCATAAGATGAACCACCACTTCCGAATCCATGGTGGATTGAAAAATGGAGCCTCTTTTTTCCAGCGATTTTCTAATGGCTTCTGCATTTACAATATTACCATTATGTGCAACTGCATAATACTCTCCGGCATAATTAACCAGGAAAGGCTGGGCATTTGCTATGAGCGACGATCCCGTTGTGGAATATCTTACATGACCCACAGACAGGTTACCCACAAGCTTTTTCAGGGTATTTTCGTCAAAAATCTCAGACACCAGTCCCATGCTCTTGTGTTCAACAATGTGTTTCCCGTCAGAGGCGACAATACCGGCACTTTCCTGCCCCCGGTGTTGCAAAGCGTAGAGGCCAAAATACGTTAATTTCGCCGCATCAGGGTGTCCGAAAACTCCAAACAGCCCGCATTCTTCTTTTTTTGAAGGGCGAAACGGTAACATCAATTTCCTTCCCCCTCGGTTCTTATCCTGTAATCACAGTGCGCTGTTCAGCGCGCTCAACACGCACCCTTGTTTTTTGAAACGAATGGTACTCCTGTATATGTCTAACGCCCCAGTTACCTTCCTTTATAGCCGCAATACCATCTACCAGGGCATTGGCGCCGGAAATGGTGGTTGCGTAAGGAATATTGTATAAAAGAGTAGCCCTTCTTATTTTATAGGAATCAGACACTGTTTTCTTTCCCATGCTGGTATTTATGACGAGCTGTATCTCTCCGTTTTTTATGTAGTCTACCACGTGAGGCCGACCTTCTCTGATCTTATTCACCTTTTTATTTTCAATCCCCTCCGCTTCCAGATACTTGGAAGTTCCGCGGGTTGCCAGTATCTTGAACCCCATTTCTATCAATTTTCTGGCAACAGGAACAAGCGCACGCTTATCCCTGTCTCGCACGCTCAAAAATACATTGCCTTCTCTGGGCAGCTCAAAACCAACACCAAACTGAGCCTTGGCAAATGCGAGCCCAAAGTTTGAATCGATCCCCATTACTTCACCGGTGGACTTCATTTCAGGTCCGAGCAAAGTGTCAACCCTGGGGAATCGATTGAAAGGAAACACAGCCTCTTTAACAGAAATATATTCCGGTGTAATCTCTTCCGTGAAAACCAGTTCTTCGAGGCTTTTACCCAGCATTACTTTTGTGGCTAACTTAGCCAGTGGAACACCTATGGCTTTACTGACAAAGGGGATTGTTCTGGATGCTCTGGGATTGACTTCCAGGACGTAGATCTTCCCGTCTTTTATTGCATACTGAATGTTCATAAGTCCAATAACACCAAGTTCTTGAGCAATTAACTTGGTCTGTCTCTTGATCTCTTCTATCACTTCCTCTTCCAGGGTGATGGGAGGCAGCGCGCAGGCACTATCGCCCGAGTGGATGCCGGCCTCCTCAATATGCTCCATTATCCCGCCTATCACGGTTATCTTTCCATCGCTAATGGCATCCACATCCACTTCTGTGGCATCCTCCAGAAACTTGTCTATAAGAATGGGATGTCCGGGAGACACGTGCACCGCTTCTTTCATGAAAGCCAGCAGTTCGCTTTCGCTGTAAACTATTTCCATTGCACGACCGCCAAGTACGTAAGAAGGACGGACCAGCACGGGGAATCCTATTTCTCGTGCCGCCACGAGAGCTTCTTCGCCGGTGAATGCTATTGCGTTATCAGGTTGCAACAGATCAAGCTTCCTGAGCAGTTCCTGGAATCTTTTTCTGTCTTCTGCCCGATCTATTGCTTCCGGCGGAGTACCAATAATGGGTGCGCCTGCTTTTGCTAGGTCAAGCGCAAGGTTAAGAGGTGTCTGACCGCCAAATTGAACTATAACTCCGTTAGGTTTTTCTGTTTCAATTATGTGCAGCACATCCTCAAGAGTAAGAGGCTCAAAATAAAGCTTGTCAGAAGTATCGTAATCGGTGCTCACGGTCTCGGGGTTAGAATTGACCATGATGCTTTCCCAGCCTTCTTCCCTGAGTGCAAAGGAAGCATGCACACAGCAATAGTCGAATTCTATCCCCTGCCCTATCCTGTTCGGGCCTCCACCCAGTATTACTACTTTCCTCCTGCTGGATGGCCTGGCTTCATTTTCTTCCTCGTAAGTGGAATAATAGTAAGGGGTATATGCTTCAAACTCGGCAGCGCAGGTATCCACCAGTTTATATACAGGTTTAACTTCCAGTTGATTTCTTCTTTCTCGAACTTCTTTTTCGTTTAAACCAATTAACTCTCCAAGCCTCCTGTCAGAAAATCCGTATGCTTTGGCCTTTTTCAGCGCTTTGGCATCAATGGTGTACTTTCCATTTCTCAAATCGTCTTCCATTTCTAGGATCTGCTTGATATTGTAGAGAAACCATGGATCGATACCCGTGGCCTTGTGAATATCTCGCAAGGATATACCTAGCCTTATGGCATGAGCCAGAAGAAATAACCGTTTTGAGCTGGGTCTTCTTAGTTGAGCACACAACCGTTCCACGTAGTCGGAACTATCCACGGACACCCCATTGCCAGGATCAAAATCAACCTTATCCGGGAAACCAAACATACTGATCTCAAGCGACCTTATACCCTTTTGAAGTGCCTCCTTGAAGGTCCTCCCAATGGCCATCACTTCCCCGACCGACTTCATGGAAGTTGCCAGTATGTCCTCGGCCTTTGGGAATTTTTCAAAGGTCCATCGAGGAATTTTAACGACACAGTAGTCTATCGTTGGTTCAAACGACGCCATGGTTTCCCGCGTTATGTCATTTGGTATTTCATCCAGTGAATACCCAACCGCAAGCTTTGCCGCTATCTTGGCTATCGGGAAACCTGTTGCTTTTGAAGCCAGTGCTGATGATCGCGAAACACGTGGATTCATCTCAATTACCACGAGTTCACCGTCTCGCGGGTTGATAGCAAATTGAACGTTCGATCCCCCGGTTTCAACACCGATCTCTCTCATGATGGCAATCGCCGCATCTCTCATCCTCTGGTATTCTCTGTCGCTGAGAGTCTGGGCAGGAGCCACAGTGATGGAATCTCCGGTGTGGACCCCCATGGGATCAAAGTTTTCGATGGAACATATAATTACCACGTTATCCATTCTATCCCGCATCACTTCCAGCTCAAACTCTTTCCAGCCCAACACCGATTCTTCAAGCATCACCTGGTTTATGAGACTTAAACCAAGCCCCGCCTTGGCGAGGGTTTCCAGATCCTCTTTGTTAAACGCTACACCACCCCCGGTGCCACCGAGGGTGAAAGACGGCCTTACAATGATCGGAAAACCTATCTCTTCTGCAATTTCGCGGACTTCGTCCATATTTCT
>QMLL01000071.1 GCA_003646715.1 Deltaproteobacteria bacterium | reverse complement strand
TATCAGAAGCCTCTGAATTTCTGGAAGTATTTTATCCTGCATTCCTGCGATATATCAAACAAAGTTAGCACGTGTTATTGGGTTCGTTTATTCTTCTCTCTGCGGTCTCTGCGGTCTCTATCGACTGGAAGGAGCGGGCGAGAGAAAAGAATATCTCTCGCAGAGTTCACAGAGCTCACAGAGAATATTCATTTGCCATAACTGTAATGGCTCATTTAAAGACCAGGGGGACTCGTTCGGATGAACTTGAGCGCAAGAGATGGAAGATTTATTTGATCAAATACATCAAGTGTCCAATTTTTGTACAAACGATATAAATTCAAACAATAATAACCACTTAACTAATCAACGATTCCACGATTCCACGATTTAACTACTCAACGAGATCTGAAGATCATGTCTTTTGTCTTTTTTGTAAGTTTGATCGGGCTAGTTTACATATATATCGGATATCCTTTTCTTATCTTTATCTTGGGGAAAATCTGCTCCAAGCCCGTTCTTAAGGATGAGATTCGTGTACCGGTTACAATATTGATCGCTGCCTACAATGAGGAAAGAGATATTGAGGCAACGGTTTGCAACAAGCTCGAACAGGATTATCCCCCTGATCTTTTGGAGGTCATTGTTATTTCAGATGGTTCCACTGATAAAACGGATGAAATTGTAAACAGCATCGAAGATCCCAGAGTTAGGCTCCTGCGCCAGGAGCCGCGTGCAGGCAAAACTTCTGCTCTTAATATGGCCGTGCCCCATGCAAGAGGTGAAATTCTGGTTTTTTCTGATGCTAATTCCATATCTGCACCTGACGCCCTGTCAAAATTAATTCAAAACTTTAATGACCCCGGCATCGGATATGTAACCGGGAAAATGGTATACACAGACCAGGACGGCACGATCGTTGGTGATGGCTGCACAGCATATATGAAATATGAGAACTTTCTCCGGCGAATCGAGAGTAGGTTAGGTTCGGTCGTGGGTGTTGATGGAGGCATTGATGCTGTCAGGAAAGAGTTATACAGGCCCATGAACCCCGATCAGCTTCCGGACTTTGTCTTGCCCCTAAAGGTTGTTGAGCAAGGCTATAGAGTCGTCTACGAACCGAAAGCTATCTTAAAGGAACCATCACTTAGAGCAGCTCAAGACGAATACAAGATGCGAGTACGTGTCTCTTTAAGAGCCCTCTGGGCATTGTGGGATATGCGTCACCTTCTCACCTTCTCACCTTCTCAGGCTCGCACCTTCTCAACTTTATCAAACGACTCACCTTCTCACCTTCTCACCTTCTCACCTTCTTTTCTTTACTCCTGGCAACTATGGTCCCACAAGCTCCTCCGCTACCTTGCATTCATTTTCCTGCTTGGAACCTATTTCTCAAACCTGGCTCTTTACTCAAAAGGAGAGATATACAAGATCTTCTTTTTGCTCCAGAACCTGTGTTATTTGGCCGCATTTCTTGGTGCCTATGCAAAAAAAGGTGGTCACCTGGCAAAGGTGCTGTATCCCTTTAACTATTTTGTACTCTTAAACCTCGCCTCCGCCCATGCCTTTATTAAGTTCCTCCTCCGCCAAAAGCAAGTCATCTGGACACCGAGAAAAGGGTGAGCGTGGGAAGGTGGGATGGTGGGAAGATGAGAGATTGGGAAAGGAAAAAATGGCTAACAAGATTGAAACGGTGCGTGATCTCGAAGTGTATAAGGCGGCATTTGCAGCAGCAATGGAGATATTTCAACTTTCAAAAAGATTCCCGCCAGATGAGAAATTTTCTCTGACCGATCAAATCAGACGCTCGTCCAGATCGATTTGCTCGAATCTGGCTGAGGCATGGCGTAAAAGAAGGTATCGCGCGGTTTTTGTGAACAAACTTTCAGATGCCATGCAGGAAGCGTCAGAAACTCAGACATGGCTGGACTTTTGCCTTGCATGTGGGTACATAAATAACGAAACATTTGACCGGCTTGATAGTGAATATGAGAAAATTCTCGCTATGCTAAATTCAATGGAAAGGAAGGCCGACAGATTCTGTTTTCCGAAAAAAGGTTAATGCGCACCTTCTCACCCTCTCACCTTCTCACCTTCTGGTCCATACTGTGAAAGTACTCCACATCATCGACTCAGGTGGCCTTTACGGGGCAGAGATGGTCCTCCTGAACCTGGCAGCGGAGCAGATCAAACAAGGTCTTGAGCCGATTATTGCAAGCATTGGTGAGAAGGGTGTTGAGGAAAAAGCTCTGGAGACCGAAGCGATTAGGCGGGGTTTCAGGGTTGAGAAATTTCGGATGACTCCTGGACCTAATTATCTGGGCGCATTGAAAATACTGAAATTCGCACGGAAAGAGGATGTAGATATTCTCCATTCCCACGGTTACAAGGGCAATATCCTTTTCGGCCTGATGCCCAAAAAAATCCGCGGAACTCCATTGGTTGCCACTATCCATGGCTATACAAGTACCGGCAATGGCTTCAGTAGAATGCGTGTGTATGAATCGTTGGATTCCAAGGCTCTCAGATTCATGGATGCGGTTGTGTTTGTAAGCAACGCAATGAAGTTAGATCCGCGATTCAAGCACCTTAACCACTCCAGAGTCCACGTCATCCATAACGGCATCCCCATTGATTCTCACAGCGCACCTTCGCACCCTCACACCTTCGCACCCTCGGATGCTGCTGATCTCGATCAGCACATCCTCAGCTTTTGTCGCCATGGTTTCACCCTTGGCTCCATCGGTCGTCTATCCCCTGAAAAGGGTTACACATACTTAATTGATGCACTCAAAATCATCAGAGAGAAAGGCCATGATGTGAGGTTGGTCATTATTGGGGAAGGAGGCGAACGTAACAGCCTTGAAAAAAAGATAAAAGAGCTGGACTTGGAGTCCTATGTAATGCTACCTGGGTACAAGGAAAGCGCCAGCAGCTGTCTCACTTACTTTGATATATTTGTTTTGCCTTCCCTAACTGAAGGTTTGCCCATGACTATTCTGGAAGCCATAAGAATTGGTTTACCAATCATTGCCACAAATGTTGGAGGAATACCTGAGATCCTTGGAAACGAAGATCTAGGTATATTGGTACCAAGACGCAACCATAAAGAGTTGGCTCAAGCTATAATATTCTGGAAGACACATTATAAGAGGGAAAAACTTGCGCAAAATTCAGAAAAGCGTTTCATGAAACGGTACTCGAGCAGGCTGATGGCAAAGCGGTACTCAAGTTTATACAAACATGCAACAGGATCATAGTATTTGGGCAGTAGGGGGTTGGAAATAACTTTCTTATTGCACAAGAACTAATTTGGTAAATTGAGTAATATGTGCGGAATTTGTGGAATATATAATTTTGGTACATCGGAACCGGTAAATAAAGAGCTTCTTCATGAGATGAATCAGACCCTTCTTCACAGGGGGCCTGACGATGAGGGGGTATTAGTTGACGGAAATTTTGGTATGGCCATGAGGCGGCTTGCAATAATCGATTTGGCAAGTGGGAAACAACCTATTCATAATGAGGATAAAAGTATTTGGACCGTTTTTAATGGTGAAATCTATAATTACAAGGAACTTCGACAGTTACTGGAGAAAAAGGGACATAAATTTTACACGTCTAGTGATACTGAGACTATTGTCCATCTCTATGAGGACTACGGAGAAGGCTGTCTCGCGCATTTACGAGGCATGTATGCAATTGCTATCTGGGATTCAAAAAGAAAGACTCTTTTCCTATCGCGAGATCGTCTTGGAGTCAAGCCACTCTTTTACAGTATCATAAACAATGAAAAAATAGTTTTTGCGTCTGAGATTAAGGCCATACTTAGGTACCCCAGCATATCAAGGGAAATGGACTACCAAGCTCTCGATGCCTATTTTGCCTATTTGTATATTCCTGCCCCACTAACTATTTACAAGGGCATCAATAAGTTGAACCCAGGGCATTTTATCAAGATAAATGAAAAGGATATCGTTATTAAAAAGTATTGGGATGTTAGACTTGAGCCCGACTTCGGCAAGCCTGAAAAATATTTCCTAGACGGGTTTTTAGAATTATTTCGAGAAGCTGTAAAGTCAAGACTCATTAGTGAAGTCCCTTTGGGTGGTTTCCTAAGTGGTGGTGTTGATTCTAGTATGGTGGTTAGTCAGATGGCACTTAACGTGGAGGATGCTGTGAACGCATTCACTGTCGGTTTTTCAGGTAACATTGGCGCTTACCTAGACGAAAGACCTTATGCAAAACTTGTTGCTGAGAAATATGATTTGAATTATGAGATGATAGAAGTCGAACCAAATGTAGAAAGCGTTTTGGATTCACTCACTGATGCGTTTGACGAGCCCTTTGCAGATGATTCCGTTATTCCTTCATTTTATATATGCAAGGCTGCCAAAAAAAAGGTGACTGTTGTCCTAACAGGTCTGGGCGGAGATGAACTTTTCGCCGGCTATGAAAGATATTTAGGTTTTCGCTTGAGCATGTTGTATGATTATGTTCCCATGTTCCTTACTCGGTCTATAATTCAACCCTCGATACGCCTTCTACCTGAAAGCAAAAACGGTACCAATACTATTAATCATATCAAGAGGTTTATACATGCATCAACACTGCCGCTAAAGGAGAGATATGCAAGTTACGTCACGACTATGGACATGTTCGATAGAGCAAAACTTTATACCAAGGGCGTGGCGAACAAGATACATTTTGAGCATACCCTTGACTTGGTTTCATCTCATTATAATTCTGATAACACGTCAACCGATCCGCTCGATAGAGCTCTTTACCAAGATTTCAAAACATATTTACCAGAAGATATTCTAGCCCTTACAGACAGGATAGGTATGCATCACTCGCTTGAGCTTCGTGTCCCGTTTACAGATCATAAGCTAGTAGAATTTTGCGTTACAATTCCATCAAAATACAAGATAAGATGGTTAGAGAAGAAATTCTTGCTAAAAAAAGCAGCTCTGAAATACCTTCCTAAAGAAGTGATCTACCACAGAAAGCAGGGGTTCTCTTCTCCCATGGCAACGTGGCTTCAACAAGATTTAAAGTCATTCTGCAACCACATTCTTTCAAAACAGGAAATTGATAAATATGGTATTCTGAATTGGAACTTTGTAGATCGCATATTGAAGGAGCATATAAGATTGCAAGATCGGCACGATAAGTTGATTTTCGCTATAATTATGTTCCAGAAATGGGTGAAGAAAGCTGAGTGTGTGTTTTGAGTTGCCGGTACCATTGAACTCGTTGCAATGGTAATCTTCCTTTTCTCTTTTTCCTTTATTTTCCAGCACTTCTAAAAAAGATGCATTAGATAGGTGAAATGTTGACTCACAAAATAGCTTTTATCATTGATGAATATCTGGGGCCAATAGCGGGTACCGAGAAGCAAATACAGTATCTCATAAGTGGCTTGAGGAATCATAATTTTCAACCAGAATTATTTGTCTTGCGTGATTCCTCCTACATTCAAAATGGCTTTAATTTGTGTCCAGTCCATGTTCTTAATATCCCCAAGCTGATGAGCATCGACACCGTTTTGAAAGGTTTCCGTCTTGCAAGTATGCTACGCAATAACTCATTCAAATTGTCACATATATTTTTCCCAGACGCTTCCATTTTTGCGCCCCTCTTCTGTAAGATGGCCGGGACAAAAGTGGTGGTCTCAAGGCGGGATCAGGGTTTCTTATATTCCTCGAAGCAGGTCAGATTAGTGAAGGCTGTTGACCGTTTTATTGATTCGATTGTAGCTAATTCCGAGGCTGTAAGAGAGTCTTTAAGAGGTAACATTGGAAGCTCTCCCTGCCAAAAGACTGTTATTATTTATAATGGTTGTGACCACATGGATTCCTGTGGAAAGAAGAATATCTCGTTGAAGAATGAACTCACGATTCCCTCCAACTCCCCGGTTATAGGAATGGTTGCAAATTTTAACCCGTGGAAACGACATTTGGATGCTTTGCAAGCTTTTGCTCTTGTGAAACAAAACCATGTCGATGTTCACTTGGTTCTGGTGGGTGATGGCTGTGAGAGACGTAAGCTGGAAGAAGTTACGCAGTTTCTAAGATTGGAGCAATCGGTCCATTTTCTTGGCCAGAGGCAAGATATCGGCAATATACTCAAAGAATGTTCAGTGTGCATCCTGTGCTCTGAGACAGAGGGCCTATCAAACGCATTAATTGAATATATGATAGCAGGGAAGCCTGTGGTAGCCACGGATGTTGGTGGCAACAAAGAAGTTGTTATTGATGGTGTTACTGGGTTTCTAGTGGCACCTGGAAAGATTGAACTTTTGGCTCAGAGGATTTCTGAATTGCTTCATAATGAAAATTTAGCAAGAAAAATGGGAGTGGAAGGGAAAAGGGTAGCTCAGGAGAAGTTCAGTACTACTAAGATGGTAGAAAAACACATTTCATTATACAAAAGACTTTTGTATGGATAGTAAAGGACCTATAAGACTTCTCTTTCACTTCTCACAAAGATAGGTGATAAAATGCGTAAGTATGTGATCTTGGCAATTCTGGGTTTCGTTGCTCTATTTGCGATATTGGTAGCAGGAGGTGATATGATTAGGAAAGATCTCCCTTATGATATCGAAGTAGTTCCTCGATTTGACTCGGTAGGCATAATAAACAAAACGGAGTGGGTTACCAGGGATCTTGGTATAACGATCAAAAGTTCTGGCAGTTCTCAATTACAAACTACCCTTCCTGGAGATACAAAAGAAACTCTTATTTCAGGCTTAACTCCTGAGACACGCTATAGTGTTGCCGTATTCAGAAAGGATCTATTGGGAAAAATCAAATACCGTCCAAAGATTTTTGAGATAGAAACCAAGAACAGGCCATACATTGTTCTTGTCGGGGCTTCAGTTGGATATTCCTGGAATCTCCCCGGTTTGCCTAAACGCTTAAAGGACGATGGGTTTGTGCTAGGCTATAGAATGGGTAAAGAAGGCTTTGATAAAGAGAAAACAATAAGAAAGCTCCTTTCTTCAAAGATTAAGCCCGATGCAGTCATAATAAAAGAATGCGCTGCCTACTTTCCAAGAGAGCTGAAAGAAAATGTAACCAAGATTGAAGAGTGGGTGAGATTGCTCAGTAATAATGGCGTAATTCCCATACTTGCTACGTGTGCTCCTGTAACGCGGGAAAATGACTTGAAGTACTCTGGGCGGATGAAATCTATCAACGAATTTAACGAGTTTATCAGAAATTTTGCTAGAAAAAAGAGAATTGCTGTTCTTGACTTGCAAAAGGCATTAGAAGATGGATCCGAGATGCATTATTTGAAAAGGGAGTATGCTCGCCAGGATGGTCTACATCTTGTCAGTAAAGCATATTCTGAAGCTCTTGATCCTATTGTTTTTCCTGTGCTTGAGAAAGTATTTCAGTAAATTGGGTAGCTCCTGTATGCTGTCAAAATTCAAAACATTAATTAGAGCATATCAGGAAAAAGGTCGCACTGACTTTCTAAGATTCCTTCTCTTGAAGGAATGGGAGTACCGATCATTTTGGAGGGACAAGATCAGAAGTTGGTATAATCGACAACTCCTTCTGGCTCAAGG